>JACNKZ010000048.1 GCA_014381785.1 Kiritimatiellota bacterium | reverse complement strand
AACATTGGAACGCCACAATCGCGTCCGGCGCTTCAAAGAGGACGGAACGGGTCATCCGCTCATCGATGACAACCGCTTTGATGCCGCCCGAGGCGGTCGCAACGCGCGCACCGCGGTTGACCGTGGCAAACACCGGCGACTCATAGGTCGCCAGCGGCAGTTCAGTTTCTACATCCATTTCCGGCCCGGTGATTTTAACCGGCCCGACCCACTGCAGCGGCACATTGGCAAATTGCTCTTTCATAGACTGTCTTTTTAGACTGTCCGGCCCAAAAGCAAAAGGTTTTTCGAGCTTCTCCATCCACGAAGAAAAGGCTATACTCGTCTCGTGTTTCTTAAATTAAAAAACCAGCTTCTATCTCTAACGATCCTGCTTCCGCTCTGTGGACTGGCTGGACCGTTTACCATTGATGTCGCCTTCGAGGCCGGTATGGATGAGGGCTATAAAAGCGCATTCACCAATGCGGTGACCTTCTGGGAAACAAACATTACGGGCTACCGGGCTCCGGCCAACTGGGGAATGAACGGGATCACCATTGACGCCTCCGTAGAATACATTGATGGACAATATGGAATTCTTGGATCGGCCGGGCCGAGCTATGTGACGTACGGCACCACGACTCTCGCCGGCGACAGCGCGGCCTCTCGCGTCTGCTACTCCACTGCAGGCGGCATGACGTTTGACTCCGCCGATGTGGACATGATGATCGGTAATGGAACCTGGGAAGAAGTGATCCGGCACGAAATGGCTCACGTGATCGGGTTCGGAACGCTGTGGGGAATCGACATCGGCGGAAACATCTACAACGATTTCTATGTGGATGGAAGCGGCGAGTATACCGGTGCCGCCGGGCTGGCCGCCTATCAGGCGGAGTTCGATCCAGACGCCACCTTTGTTCCGGTCGAACTCGGCGGCGGCAGCGGAACCGCAAACGGCCACTGGGATGAAGTGGACGGCGGCGCGGGCCTCACCGGCATTGCCACCGCTTCCGGCGACGACATGCGCAACGAACTGATGACCGGCTGGCTGAACTCGCCAAGCTTTCTGAGCAACACCACCCTGGGCCAATTCTACGATCTGGGCTACACGGTCATCCCCGAACCGGCAACCGTCACGATGATGGCCGCGCTTGCCGCCGGCGCCTTCTGGATTCGCCGCCGCATCAGCTATATGGCCTGAAGCGCCCTCTCCACCGCGCACAGTAGCGCGTCGACATCCGCCTCCGTATGAGCGGTTGAAACAAAAGCGGCTTCAAACTGCGCGGGCGGCAGATAAATCCCCTGTTCCAGCATCGAGTGGAAAAACCGGCCGTACGCCTCCGTATCGCATTCCTTCGCCTCCGCCAGATTCTGCGGAGCTTCTTCTCTGAAAAAAACCGTGAACGCACTATCTTTGATTTGAGCACATGCGCCGCGAAGCGCTGTGGCGCAACCAAGTTGCTTTTCAAGATTTGGAAAAATTGCGGCGTCCATCTTATTTAACGCAGCAAGCCCGGCAGCGACCGCCAGCGGATTTCCGCTGAGCGTGCCGGCCTGATAGACCGGCCCGCACGGCGCGAGCTGTTCCATGATTTCTTTCCGGCCACCGACCGCGGCGAGCGGCAGACCCCCGCCGATTATTTTTCCAAGACAGGTCAAATCGGCATCAATTCCGCAGAGCGTGCCGTAGGTGGTCGGGCCGAAGCGGAAGCCGGTGATCACCTCATCAAAAATAAGCCGTGCGCCGTGCATGCGGGTCAGCTCGCGCAAGGTTTCAAGAAACCCGGGTTTCGGACGGATCAGCCCCATATTGGCGGCGATCGGCTCCACAATAATCGCAGCAATGGAGTCGCCATGCGCGGCCATGATTTCTTTCACGGCGTCTGCGTCGTTGTACGGCGCAACCAGCGTGTCAGCCGCCGTTGCCGCCGGAACCCCGGCGGATGAACTCGATCCACCGCTCAGCAACCCGCTCCCGGCAGAAACGAGCATCGCATCGGAGTGGCCGTGGTAGCATCCGTCGAACTTCAGAATTTTATCGCGGCCGGTCATGCCGCGTGCAAGACGGATTGCCGTCATCACCGCCTCGGTGCCGGAGTTCACACAGCGCACCTGATCCATGGCCGGAACCATCGAGCAGATCTTTTCCGCAAAGAGCACCTCGCGCTCCGTCGCTGCGCCAAAGCCGGTTCCGTCCACCGCCGCCTTCATCACCGCACCGACGATGTCGGGATCAGCATGACCAAACAGCAGCGCTCCCCACGACAAACAAAAATCGATCAGCTCGCGTCCGTCCGAGGTGTAGATTTTGGATCCTGCACCGCGCTCGATAAACACCGGCGTGCCGCCGACGGAGCGGAAGCTGCGCACGGGAGAATTCACCCCGCCGGGAATCACACGCACCGCGCGTTCAAAAAATTCCTGATTAGAAAATTTGCTCATATTGATTGGCCCAATACGTGAGAATCATGTCGGCTCCGGCGCGCTGAATAGCGGCCAGATTTTCGCGGGCCAGCGCATGCAAATCCCCGCCGCCGCTGTTCGCCAACGCGTGGATCATGGCATACTCACCGCTCACGTTATACGCCGCCAGCGGCAGCTCCGTGTTTTCCCGAACCTTGGAAATCACATCCAGATAAAACGTGGCCGGCTTCACCATCAGAATATCCGCGCCCTCCTCTTCATCGATCTTCGACTCGCGCAGCGCCTGCCGCGGGTCAGACGGATCGAGCTGATAAGCCTTGCGGTCGCCGCACTGCGGCGACGACTCAGCCGCCTCGCGGAACGGACCGTAGAGTGCGGAAGCAAACTTCGTCGAATAGCTCATTAAAACCGTGTCGGTATAGCCGTTGGTTTCAAGCGCACGACGGATCGCGGCGACCTGCCCGTCCATCATCGCGCTCGGCGCCACGCCGTCCGCTCCGGCCGCGGCGTGCGACAACGCCACCTTCTGCAACAGCACGAGAGTCTTGTCATTGTCAATTTCTGTGCCGGCATGCAATGCCCCGCAGTGGCCGTGATCGGTATAGCCGCACAGACAAACATCGGTAAACAGCGTCAAATCCGGAAACCCGGCCTTGAGCGTTTTGACCGTCCGCTGAACCAGCCCGTTGTCCGCAAACGCATACGATCCGCCCGCATCTTTAAGCGCCTCATCCACCACACCAAAGAGCATCAGCCCGCCAAGCCCCTGTTCCGCCAGCGGCTCGACCGCGCGGCACAGCTCGTCGGCACTCATACGGAACTGCCCCGGCATCGATCCGATTTCGATCCGCTGGTTTTCGCCTTCGACCGCAAAAACCGGCCAGATCATTTTCCCAAGGGTTGGAAACGGCTGACCGGTCAGGGTTCGCAGCGATTCGGTACGGCGTAGCCGCCGCAACCGGGTTTCAGGAAGCTTGCTCATGAGGTCAACTCCTTGTTCACACACGCCAGCGCCAGCGCCTCCACGGCATCATCCACCGTGGCCCGCTGCGGTGCCGTAATATTTTCCACTCCGCGTTGTTGGAGCGCGGCGGCGTCCATAGCTCCGATCACCGCCACCCCTTTGCCCTCCAGCGCCGCAATGCCGAACTGCTCATCAAAGCTTTCGACCGCCGATACACTGGCAAAAAAGACGACATCGCAGGCCGGGATCTGCGTTTTCACAACCTGGTTGCGGCAGACCACCGCGTCCTCAACCTGCGCGAAGATCTCGCGCAGGTTTTCCGAAAGCATTTCGCCCGCGCGGTCAGAGCGCACACGCAGAATCCGCGCGTCCGTTGGAATATGTTTTTGCGCCGCGGCGAGCACCCCGGCCGTGTTGAACTTCCCTTCCGGCATGGCATCCGCCTGAATCCGGAATGCCGCCAGCGCCTTCGCCGTGCCGGTTCCGCAGCAGAGAATTTTCGGCAGCGCGCGCAGATCGTCGATCTGCGTCATCAGACAGCGCACCGCCGAAGGCGAGGTGACAATCAACCAGTCACAGTTTCCGATGGCTGGCAATTTTTCCGGCACGAGCTCAATCAGCGGCTGCTGAACGGGCACGCCACCGAAGTCGAGCACCGCCTGCGCGGCGCGCTCCTGAACCGCCGCGCTGCACGTGAGCCAGATGCGTCTGCCGCGCAACGCGCCGGGCGAGCGGTAGAGAAATTTTTCATTCGCGGTCTCGCCGACCAGCACCAGTCCCGGGGCATCCGTCGGGCCGATTTTGGAAACAATATTGCTGAGTGCTCCGGAAACAATCTGCTGGTCGTCCCGGCCCGCGTTGAACACGACCGATACCGGCAGCTCCGGCGGCTTGCCCTCGTCAAGAAGCCGGGCAACCGTTTTGCCGAGCGACTGGATGCCCATGAAAACCGCGAGCGTTTCACCGGGCACTTCGCCGGGATGGCCGCTGATCACCTGCATCCGGTCGGCGGTGCCGCGGCGGGTGAGCAGCAGACCGGTTCCGGTGGTCGCAGCGCTCAGGCTGCTGACACCGGGAATCACACGGTGCGGAATTTCTAATGCGTCGAGTCCATCGATCTCTTCGGCGAGCCGTCCGTACAGCCCGGCATCGCCGCCTTTGAGCCGCACAACCCGTTTGCCCTGCCGCGCGAAACGAATCAGCATGTCACAGATTTCACTCTGCTCACGGCTGTGTTTACCGCTGCGCTTGCCGACAAAAATTTTCTGCGCGCCGATGGGAAGTTCGTTGAGCAGCGCGTCGTCAAGCAAGGCGTCGTAGAGACAAACCTCGGCACGACGCAGCGCGGCGACGCCCGCCTGCGTGCAAAGCCCCGCGCTGGTACCCGCGCTGACAAAAACCACCGGTTTTACAAAAAACGCACGCAGACGAATAAAACGCTCGTCGCCCGCGCGGAAGGTGAGCGCGAGCCGCCCCTGCCCGTCCGGTATCGGCATGGCATCGAGGGGAATCCATTCCCGGATACGTTCTTCGAGCCCCAGCCGCTGTAACGCCGCGGCGGCCATCAGAATACAATCAAACTCTCCGCTATCGAGCTGTGCCAGCCGTTCTTCAATCGTTCCGCGAAGCGGCTTCAACACCGCGTCCGGAAAGCGTTCTTTTGCATACGCGACACGCCGCTCGCTGCTGACGCCGATCACTTTAGGCTCACCCTTTAAAGTTGTAGGACACGCTTCCCGTACCCGGGAGCGTGTGTCCTCATCCTGAAGCAATACAGGCTCCTGACTACAGGAAGCCTGTCCTGCAAGTTGCTGGCGGCAAATTAACACATCGCGCGGATCCGCGCCGCCCGGCAGCCAGCACCAATCGATTCCCTCGGGAAGTTCGTCCGGTAAATCTTTGGCGCTATGTACCGCGCAGTCGATAATTCCTTCGAGCAGGGCCTCATCGAGATCGCGGGTGAAGAAGTCATCCGGCGCTGAAATCAAGTCGGCGTCTTTATCGCGATCGCCGGGACTGGATAAAGGAGTTAGATTCCATTTTAAACCGGAAAACTTATCTAAAAGCATATTCCGAGCCGACTCGGCCTGAATCAGGGCGAGGTGACTGGAACGCGTTCCAATTTGAAAGGTTGTTTTCATTCGGCGTGATTTTCAAAGCGGACAAGCCGTTCATACTCAGCGGCATAACTCTCGATAATTTCGCCGGCCTGTGCGAGAAGCTTTTCGGCAATTTCCGGTGAGGCGACGCGCAGCATACTGAGGTCGACCACGCCCGGCAGCGCGGGATCGATGTTGCGCGGCAGCGAGAGGTCGATCAGCATTACGTTCTCTTTGAGTAAAGAGCGGTGCGCTTCGCCAATCACAAAATCGGGACTGCCGGTGGCGCAAATAACCACGTCGGCAGCGGGAAGCTGTGCGCGGAGCTCGTCGTCGTCGCGCCCGCTGATTTGAACCGCCCCCGGAAGTTTTTCGGCCAGCCCCTGCCCGATTTCACCGCGACCGATCAGCAGGATTTTTTCAAAGCCGGACAGGCTGGATGCCTGTCCCGCTTTCTTTTTTTCCAAGGTTTGGAAAACAATATCTTCGAGTTCGAGCGCCGGGATGTGCGGCTCCGTGGCGTGGCGGATTTCTTTGGAGATACGCAGGGTCTGGTCGATCCAGCCCTGCAGGAAGCTGCCGGCCCAGCCGTTTTTATGCGCGACAGAAAGCGCTTCTTTAATCTGCGCAACGATCCGCGTTTCGCCGCAGATCCCGGAACGAAGACCGGCGGCGATTTCAGCAAGACGACGGAAAGCATCCATTCCGTTAATGGAAAGCGGGAATCCTTTAAGGAAAAGTGAGAGATCGGTGTGCCCGGAAACCAGCCCGATCATTTCAAACCGGTTGCAGGTGTCGAGAATCATAAATTCATGCACCCCCTGAATGCCGGGAAGAATTTTTTCGATTTCAGAGCGCCGGGCCTTCAGTTTTTCCAGACATTGGAAACCGAGGGTGCTGCAGTCGCCGCCGATCATAAACAGATCCACATCCTGAAGAAATTCAATGTGCCGGGAGAGGCTCTCGCGCAGGAGCCGGGCGCGGCGGCAGGCGCGGCCGCCGGTACTGACGGCGACCGTCAACCCCTCACCCGAAAAACTCGCCGGCATGGTAAGGTCGCCATCAACCCAGGAGCCGTCGGCTGCGGAGCAGAGAATTCCCCTCTCTCCACAGAGCGCGACAACCCGCCGGTTCAACACGGAATCGTCGGTGAGCGCAAAAACAATAAAGACACCCTGCAGATCCTCTTCCTCAAAGGGGCGTTCCGCCAGGCGGATTCCATCCATCGCTTTAATCTGCTCGCGGATCGACGGGGCCACCACCGTGAGCGCCGCGCCAGCCTCCAGCAGCTTGGCGGTCTTGCGGGCAGCCACCCGTCCGCCACCAACGATCAGGCATGAACGGCCCTCCAGCAGCAGGGATGCCGGGAACATTTTTTTTGACAGGAGTGGTTTAGTCATGTTTCAATACCTAATTGTGATAATAATTATCACTTTTTATGTATATGCGTCGCGAAGGAAAGTCAACCGTTCTGTTTAATGATGCCAACGAAGCTGTTAATAACAGATCGTTCGAAGGGACAAAAGGAGAAGCCGCAATGATCGCCAAACCAGATCTGACACAAGTAGAACGCGACAAACTCGAAATCGACCCCGATTTTGACTTCCGCGAAATTGCCAGGCGCCCTTTTGAGGATATTACTCCCAACGAACTGGCGATGTTTAAATGGAGCGGAGTCTACCATCAGCTTCAGCCCGCTTTCTTTATGATCCGCGTGGTGACGCCCGGCGGACTGATGACAACGAAGCAGTTCACCCGCGCGGTCGACCTCGCCGAAGAGCTCGCGCAGGGCGAGCTGTGCATCACCACCCGTCAGACACTGCAGTTCCACTGGATCCGTAAAGAGGACATCTACAAAATTATCGAAGGCATGGCCGAAGTGGGCATCACCTGTAAAAACGGATGCGGCGATGTGCCGCGCAATATCATCGGCTCGTCGCTGGCCGGTGTCGCGCCGAATGCAATCGGCGACTCACAAAAGCTCATCCGGATGTTTGCCGACGACGACGAAATTCAGAACCAGCGCAACCTGCCGCGCAAACACAAAATCAGCGTGGCCTTCGCCAACGAAGCGGGCGCGCAAACCCTGATGAACTGCCAGGGCTGGGTTCCGGTTGAGCGCGATGGCGTCATTGGCTGGAAATTCCATGCCGGCGGCGGCCTCGGTGCCCGCCCCTATCTGGCAAAAGTGATTTTCGACTGGGTGCCCGAAGAGCGGGTGCTCGACGTCGCCCGCGCAACCGTCGAAGCATTCCGCCGCCACGGCGACCGTCGCGTGCGCGCCTTCGCCCGCCTCAAGGTGGTGGTCGACCGCATGGGCGCCGACCCGTTCGCTGATGTGCTACTCGATATCATGAAAGAAAAAGGCGTTCAGGGGCTGGAAACAATTGAAAAAGCGGCCTCACCGGTTCCAGCTATTGGGCAACTGTTCCTCAACGGGCAGGAAGTGATTCCGCAAAAGCAGGACGGCCTGAGCGTTGTGCGGGTGATGATTCCGCGCTCCGAACTCAAAACCTCCGAATCGCGCACCATTTCCAAACTGGCCGACGAGCTCGGCGGCGGCAAGGTGATGTTTACCAACCGCCAGAATGTTGAGCTGCACGATGTGCCGAACGAAAATGTCGATGCCCTGCTCGAAAAACTGCACGAAGCGGGCTTCCGCACCGACGGACACGAGCACCTGCCCGACATCGTCGCCTGCGTCGGAACCACCATGTGCAAAATGGCGGTTGCCGATTCACCGGATGCCTACCACCGCCTCTACGCGGCACTGGCCAACGATGAAGCCTATTGGAAAACCATCGGCCCGCTGCGCATCAACATCACCGGCTGCCCGAACAACTGCGCCCACGCATGGATTGCCGACATCGGCCTGCGCGGCCGGCGGCGACGAAGCGAGGACGACGGCAGCGTCGAAGGCTACACCATCTTAGTCGGCGGCAAACTCAGCGACGCGGGCCGTATTTCAGAAGAGTTGTGCGATGTCGACACCGGCGAAGTTGCTCCCGCTATCCGTAAAATTCTCGACACCTATCTGGACAACCGGCAGAACGAAAACGAACGCTTCATCGACTTCTGCGAACGTATCGGCACCGCACAATTCAAGGAACTGCTCAAATGAAACAAATTCTAGAACAGGCCAACGAACTGATTGCCGCCGGGCAGTATGAGGAAGCAGTGGACCTGCTCTGCCGCCTCGGCCCGCCGGAAGGTGCGGAAATCTGCGAGCTGATTGCTAAAGCCTATCGTGGCAGGAACTATGCGCGCGGCGATGTGTATACCGCCAAGGTCTTCGCCGGACATGCGCTGTCATACGGAAGCACCGATCCGGAGATGCAGGCCATTATCGATGCGGCCAAACGCTCCGACAGCCCGCTAACGCGCCCGCTCGAAAAACCGCCGTGCACAATGGGCGGCCCGAAAGACAAGCGGCCGGCCGTCGATGCGCCCTACTCATTCTGCGCGCTCTCCAAACTCAATGGCAAAGCGGACGCGGCGAAAGATTTCGACTGGCTGGAAAAAAATATTCCGTGCCAGGCCGCCTGCCCGGCATCGACCGATATCCCCGGCTACCTCGACGCGATCTACCGCGGCGAATACGAAAAAGCCTATCGCATCAACCTGGAGGACAATGTCTTCCCGGCGGTGCTCGGCCGCGTCTGTGCCCGCCCCTGCGAAGCGCAGTGCCGCCACGGCTGGGACGACCTCGGCGAGCCGGTCGCCATCTGCTTTTCCAAACGCTCCGCCGCCGACTTCGGCGGGCAGGCGTCCGTTGTGCTCGATAAATGGTTTCCAGACTCTGGAAAAAAAGTCGCCGTGATTGGCGCGGGCCCGGCGGGGCTGGCCGCGGCGCGTCAGCTGGCGCTGCTCGGCCATGCCGTCACCGTCTACGAAAAACACAACAAGCCGGGCGGCATGATGAATCAGGGCATCCCCGAGTTCCGCCTGCCGCGCAACATCATTGAAAAAGAGATCGGGCAGATCACCGCGCTCGGCGTGGAAATTGTCTGCAACGCGGCGATTGGCGATAACCTCCAGCTGAGCGAGTTGACCGCAACCCATGATGCGGTGGTGATGGCCGCCGGAACGCTGCGCCCCAATCTGCTCAACCTGCCGGGCAAAGAGCTCGACGGCATCCGCCACGGACTCAACTTCCTGCTGGATGTTAACGAAAACAACTCCACCGACATCGGCGAGCACGTCGTGGTGATCGGCGGCGGCTTTACCGCCATGGACTGCGCGCGCACCGCGCGACGCCTCGGCGCCACCACCGTACAGGTTGAAGAGAAGCTGGCCGATAAAACCGCGCCGGGGTCCATCCTGCGCATGCCGAAGGGCAACGTGAAAGTGTGGTACCGCCGCTCGGTCGACGAGATGCTCGTCACGCCCGGTGAACTCGAAGAGCTGGAGCACGAACATATTCCGCTCGAAACCATGGTCAGCCCCAAAGCCTACATCGGCGAAAACGGCAACGTGACCGGCATGCGATTTATCCGCACCGAAATGGGTGAGCCCGACGCGAGTGGCCGCCGCCGCCCCGTCGAAGTACCCGGCAGCGAATTTGAAATTCAGGCCGACACCATCCTGCTGGCGACCGGGCAATTCCCCGACACCGAATGGATCGACGACGCGCTCAAAAACGAGCTGGTCGAAGAAGACGGCTGGCTCAAAAGCGGCAGCGCCTGCGCCACCGCTAATGATAAAATTTTCGCGGCGGGCGATTTCGCCGCCGGAGCCAGCTCGCTGATTCAGGCGATCGGCCACGCCAAGGAGTGCGTGCGCGAAGTCGACCGGTTCCTGATGGGCAAGGAGCGTCTGAAAGATGTCGCCGTGATTGAAGACGTCGAAAAAACCGGACGTATCCGCGAAATGGATGCCGTGCCGCTGCAACCGATGCCAGCCATCGATCTGACGCGGCGCGACCTGACCAACGAGGTAGAGACCGGCTTTGAGCAGGAATCCGCCCCCGACGAAGCGCAGCGCTGCTATCAGTGCCACTACAAGTTTGAAATCGATAACGACAAATGCATCTACTGCGACTGGTGCGTCAAAGCCAAGCCGCGCCCCGAATGCATTCTGAAACTGAGCAAACTCAACCACAACGAGGACGGCACAGTCGCCGACTGGGAGATTGCCAGGACGCAGGACGATGTGAACATGGTCTGGGTCAATCAGGAAGACTGCATCCGCTGCGGCGCCTGCGTGGCCGCCTGCCCCGTTGACGCCATCAGTATTCAGAAAGTTTCATTGAAAACCGAACCCGTTAAATAATTTTGACGGGATAAACAGGATTTAGAGGACTATAAAAGGTGGAGCGTGACCTCCGGGTACGCCTGAACGCGCTCGGAGATCGCGTTCCACCTGAAAGAAAAAAATGGAAGAGTACAAAAAACTGTTTGAAGGAATCGATCCGAAGGACGCGCAGAAAATTCTTTCGCGCGCGATCGATCATTTCGGCGATCGCATCACGATGGCCACCAGCTTTCAGCTGGGCGGACTGGTCCTGTTCGATATGGTTCATAAACTGGGCAAAGAGATCCGCATCTTCTCGCTCGATACCGGCCGCCTGCCGGAAGAGACCTACGAATGCTCCGAGCGCATCCGGCTGAAATACGGCATTGCCGTCGACTGGGTTTTCCCCCGGCACGAAGCGGTTCAGAAACTGGAAAAAGAAAAGGGACTCTACTCCTTCAAGGAGAGCGTCGAAAACCGCAAGGAGTGCTGCGGCATCCGCAAGGTCGAGCCGCTCACCCGCGCGCTCGATCCCTACGACGCGTGGATCACCGGCCGCCGGATGGATCAAAGCGAAACCCGTAAAGAGCTCAACTTCGTTGAAGACGATCCGGTTCATCCCGGCAAACTGAAGGTCAACCCGCTGGTGCACTGGACCCAGGGTGACCTCTGGTTCTACGCCGAAGAAAACCATGTTCCGCACAACCGGCTCTACGACGAGGGCTACCTATCCATCGGATGCGAATGCTGCACGCGCCCCTGCCGCGAAGGCGAGGACGAGCGCGCCGGCCGCTGGTGGTGGGAAAGCACCGAACACAAAGAGTGCGGGCTGCATCTCAGCTCCGGCGCCGGTATTTAAAAGCGCGACGATTCTACCGCATCTGCGGCGTTGCGGAAGGTTCACGGTAGACGTTCTACAGCTTCACCTTCCGACGCCTTGCATCTGCACCGGACTTTATCGCGCTAACAACTCGAGCGGTCATTACGTTAGTTTTTCAAACACCTGCTCTTCGCCGAGGCGGGTGAGCATGGTGCCCATGCGTTCTTTGGTCTGGCCGTTTTCTTTATAGAAGGCGAGTGCGCGGTCGATGAGTCCGAACAGCTCGTCGGTGGTTTCGATGTTTTCTTTAAGAACTCCAGCGAGGCGGGGTTGTTTGCCTAGGGTACCGCCGACAAACAGTTTGTAATGGCGTTTGGCTTCGATCCAGGCTTCGGCGGGGCAGTTGAGCGCACAGGTGCTGCAGCGGATGCATTTGTCGAGGTCGCGAATATGTTTATCGTCCACCGATGAAAGCGCATCGACTGGACAGGTTTCGATGCAGGCGTTGCAGTGCAGGCATTTTTCTTCGATCCATTCCGGCGGCTCCAGAGAGCCCATCACGCCGATATCAGCTTCGCGCGCTTTGCCGCAGTTGTGGCGGCAGCCGGTAACGCCCATTTTGACTTTGTGCGGCATCTCCATGCGGAAGTAGCGGCGGTCGAGCTCAGCGGCGATGGCGCGGGTGTCGATGGCACCGAAGCGGCAGGAGGCTTCGCCGGGACAGGCGATGATGATGCGCACACGCGGGCCGCGCGCGCCCATGAGAATGCCGTTTTTTTCGAGCGCGGCGTGGGCGGCGTCGAGATCATGATGATGAACGTGGTGGATCTCGATGCCCTGCCGGGTGGTAAGGTGGATTTCGCCTTTGCCGTAGCGTTCGGCGATGTCGGCAATAATGCGCATCTGGGCGGCCGTAAACTGTCCGCCGACGGCGCGCAGCCTCAATGCAAAGCGATTGGGCTGCCGTTGATCGATGTCACATATATCAAAACCCACAACACCCTCCTATACACAATGGTCAAAATGACGAATCACGAAATACCCAAACCCGAATGAAGCACGAAATCAGAAGCTCGAAACCTGTTTCGTCATTCACTCACTTCGGTTTCTTTAGGCACTTGGGTGCTTCAAAAATTCGTCATTTCCTTACGCCTGCTCGAAGAGCCAGGTGGAGAGATAGCGTTCGCCGCTGTCGCAAATGACCGTGACGATGGTTTTGCCGGCATTTTCCGGACGTTTGGCCAGTTCGAGCGCAGCCCATACGTTACCGCCGGCAGAGATTCCGCAAAGAATCCCCTCTTCGGCGGCCAGACGGCGCGCGGTGATACCCGCATCAGCGGCGTTGAGCAGCAGGATGTCGTCAATAATGCTTTTATCCAGATTGGTCGGAATAAAGCCCGCGCCGATTCCCTGGATCTTATGCGGCCCGGGTTCGCCGCCGGAAATGACGGGCGATTCGACCGGCTCGACAGCAACCACTTTGACGTCCGGCTTGCGCTCTTTGAGCGCCGAGCCGACGCCCGTGAGCGTTCCGCCGGTTCCAACACCGGCCACAAAAATATCGACGGAGCCATCCGTGTCGTCCCAGATTTCGACGGCGGTGGTTGTGCGGTGGATCTCCGGGTTGGCGGCGTTGTCGAACTGTTGCGGCATATAGGCGTTGGCCAGTTCGCCGACGAGCTCTTCGGCCTTGGCAATTGCTCCGGGCATGCCTTCGGAACCGGGCGTGAGGATCAGCTCCGCACCGAGCGCGGCCAGCAGCTTGCGCCGCTCCATGCTCATGGTTTCGGGCATGGTGAGGATCAATTTATACCCTTTGGCGGCTGCGGTGAAAGCAAGCCCGATGCCGGTGTTGCCGCTGGTCGGCTCCACAATGGTGGCGCCGGGCTTCAGCTCACCGCTCTTTTCGGCGGCTTCAATCATGGCGACACCAATGCGGTCTTTAACGCTGCCGAGCGGATTGCGGGATTCCATTTTAACAAGCACGTCGGCTTTGAGCCCTTCGGCCAGACGGTTCAGCTTGACCAGCGGAGTGCCGCCCACCGTTTGAGTCACGTTGTCAAAAATTTTCATCTCTCAACTCCCCGATTAAATGCTGTAGCTGGCGGCTCCGCTTTTTTCATATTCGGCGGCCCGATCCATCAGCTCTTTAAGCGTGATTTTTTCGAAGTATTCTTTCAGCACCGCTGAGGCCCCTTCCCATACCGGACGAGTGGCGCATTTATTTTTGTCGCGTCCCTGGCAATCCATCTGCTCACAATCAACCAGCTTCATGACACCCTCAGAGGCAATAAGGATATCGTACACCGTGATGTCTTTCGGCTCTTTGGCCAGACGGAAGCCGCCTTTGACGCCGCGGATGCCGACACACAGGCCGTCATTTTTTAGCGGAACAATGATCTGTTCGATGTAATCAGCAGAGATGTCCTCTTCGGCAGCGATAATTTTTTTCGGAACCGGCCCGTTTTTCTGATAGCGGGCGATGCTTAAAAGAATACGAACTGCATAGCGTCCTTTTGTCGACATTTTCATGATCCCCATCCTCTCCATAAGAACAATACGTTCTAATTGTTATCGGTTTTATAGGTTTTTATAATATACCCCGACAAATGGGTCAACTTTTAAATGGGGATGCATCCCCCGATATTTCGCACAAAAGATTGCTATCCCACATAAAATCGGGCAGAAAAACGGCTCACTTTTTTGAGGATATAAAGCTATGAGCACTCCGGCAGGAAATTTTATTCATGACATCATCGACGCGGATCTGGCGTCCGGCAAACGCACGGAAGTGGTCACCCGCTTCCCGCCGGAGCCGAACGGCTATCTGCACATCGGCCATGCCAAAGCCATCTGCCTCGATTTCGGCACCGCCCTTAAATACGGCGGCCGCTGCCACCTGCGCTTCGACGACACCAACCCGACTGCCGAAGACGTTGAATATGTCGACGCCATCAAAGACGACGTGCACTGGCTCGGCTTCGACTGGGGCGAAAACCTCTTCTGGGCCTCCGACTACTTTCAGAAAATGTACGAGGATGCCGTCGCGCTCATCAAACTCGGCAAAGCCTACGTCTGCGATCTGAGCGTCGACGACTTCAAGGCCTACCGCGGCGTACCGACCGCGCCGGGTAAAGAACCGGAAGGCCGCAAACGCTCCGTCGAAGAAAACCTGGAGCTGTTCGAAAAAATGAAAGCCGGCGAGTTCGAAGACGGCACCTACGTGCTGCGCGCGCGCATCGACATGGCCTCGCCCAACCTTCACATGCGCGACCCGGCCATCTACCGCATCAAACACGCCGAACACCACAACACCGGCGACAAATGGTGCATCTACCCGATGTACGACTTCGCCCACTGCATCGAAGACTCCATCGAAGGCATCACCCACTCGCTGTGCACCCTCGAATTCGAAGTGCACCGCCCGCTCTACGACTGGATTCTTGAAACGCTCGGCGCCTATCAGCCGCAGCAGATCGAATTCGCCCGCCTCAACCTCACCTACACCGTCATGAGCAAACGCAAACTGCTCGAACTGGTGAAAGAAGGCCTCGTCAACGGCTGGGACGATCCGCGCATGCCGACGCTGTGCGGCATGCGCCGCCGCGGTTACCCGGCTGGTGCCATCCGCAACTTCTGCACCGAAATCGGCATCACCAAAACCGAGAGCCTCTCCGACGTCGCCCTGCTCGAACACCACGTGCGCGACGTCCTCAACGAAACCGCCCCGCGCCGCATGGCCGTGCTCGACCCGCTCAAAGTTGTCATCACCAACTACGACGAAACGCTCGTTGAAACCTTCGACCTGCCCAACCACCCGCAGAAAGAAGAAATGGGCACGCGCGCCGTTCCGTTTACCCGCGAACTGTTCATCGAACGCGACGACTTCATGGAAGAAGCGCCGAACCGGAAATACAAACGACTCGCTCTCGGCATCGAAGTGCGCCTGCGCGGTGCGTATCTGGCCACCTGCAACGAAGCGATTAAGGATGCGGACGGCAACATCGTCGAGCTGCGCTGCACCATCGACCCCGACTCCAAAGGCGGCTCCGCCCCCGACGGACGCAAAGTCAAAGGCACCATCCACTGGGTCAGTGCCACCGAAGGCGTCAAAGCCCAGGTGAATCTATACGACCGCCTGTTCGGCTGCGAAAACCCCGCCGCTGAAGAGGCCGACTTCCGCGCCCTGCTTAACCCCGAATCGCTCAAAACAACCCGGGCCATTCTGGAACCCGAAGTTTCCGGGC
>JACNKZ010000018.1 GCA_014381785.1 Kiritimatiellota bacterium | reverse complement strand
AACCCCGAATCGCTCAAAACAACCCGGGCCATTCTGGAACCCGAAGTTTCCGGGCCCGCAGGCTCTGCGTTCCAGTTCGAACGCATCGGCTACTTCTGCATCGACAACGACTCCACCGCATCCGCTCCGATCCTCAACCGCACCGTCGGCCTGCGCGATTCGTGGAAGGGCTGAGCCTTCCGGAAAAAATGGGAATCATAGGAAGAATAGGAATCATGAGATCCCATGCTTCTCATAACTCCCGTCGTTCCCATTCTCTCCCAAAAACTCTCAGCTCCCGCCACTCCTGCGGTTTTGAATCCGCAGACGGGTCATGCGCTCACGCAAACCGCCCTGCTTCAGAAAATCCGACTCCAGTCGCTCAAGCTGGCGATCGATCAGATAGTTGGTCTGGTTGATCAGGCAAACGGCAATATTGGCAACCGTCTCCGCCGGGCGGCTTTCCACAATCTCGCGATACAACTCAAAGGTCTGCGGCTCGGTCCGCCCCATCTTTCGCACAAACAGCGCCTCCTTGCTGTCCGGCTCCCAAATCGTCAAATCCCGTGCGCGCAGAAAATCGAGATAATCATCCAGCAGCTCCTCCAGACTCGCCCGCGCCACATTCGTCAGCTTGATTTCCGTTTCCTTGGAGGTCACAGCCGCCTTGCTGCCCTCCAGAATATTTTTCTTTCCGGAGCGGGCCGACTGAATCATCTGATCGACCGTGCGATCAAACTTCGACAGAAACTTATGCGCAAAGCGGAACGTAATGTCATACACCACCTCCGCCTTCCGGAATGAAAGCAGCGTCCGGTAATCGCCGCGCGGCGGCAGCATCCGTTCAGATTTTTCGCGCTCGCTCATAGGCAAAAGCGTAAATCAAACCACCTATCCCTTCAACGGACAAAACACAAGAAAAGAAGCAACGACGCCTCATCCACCTTCAAATCTTCGGCACCGCCACACTTGCCGCTCTGTCTGATTTATGTCTGGTCAAGCGATGGACGACTCGTTATTTTTCAGCTTACTTTGTGCGGAAATTTTTAACCGCAAAATGACGTGCTGAAAGCGAAGCGATAAATAATTTTCGTAGAAAATAATGACCGTAGGGAATGATTCATGATCGCGAAAGGAACAACGGATAACCGATAACCATGAAACCAAAAGTCTACATCGAAACCAGTGTAATCAGTTATCTTGTCGCTGATATGTCAGAAAATATCCGGATCAGCGGACACCAGTTAGCTACACATGATTTCTGGGAATTGTTGCCCGATTTCAATGTGTTCATTTCCGACACGGTTGTTGAGGAGGCATCCAGAGGAGATGAAGGGAAAGCTCAAAAACGCCTGTGGAGAATTCGTGATTTTTCCGTGCTGGAAATCGATCAAAAAACACAGGCGCTGGCTGTTGAGCTGGTTAGCGGAAAAGCAATACCGGAAAGGTGCCCGGAAGACGCACTGCATATTGCCGTGGCGGCAATTAATGAAGTGGAATTCATCGTCACATGGAACTTCAAACACATCAATAATCCGTTTATGATGAGAAAAATAAGTGATGTGGTGACAGGGGCGGGATACGCCATGCCCGTTATTTGTTCGCCGGAAGAATTTATGGAGGCTGAACATGACTGATCCGATTGTAGAAGAAATAAGAAAATATCGGGATGAGCATGCCCGCAAATTCAATTACGATTTGAGCCGAATCTGTGAAGATTTTCGCCAGCACCGGGAAGAACGCTTGGCAAAACTGAAAAACAGCCGACCGGAGGGTGGAGCCTGCCGAGAAAATGTGTCCGACCGCAAAAACCTTTGCGTCGCCGAAGAGCCGGGCGAGGGGTATGGGACGAAGCCGGAGGACGGAGATCAGAAGGCAGAGGTCTGAGGTCAGAGGGCAGAGACCGGATCAGAAGACAGAAGTCTGAGGTCAGAGGTCAGAGGACGGACATAACCGCGGATCAACACGGATGAACGCGGATGTTTTTTTACAACCGCTGACGCAGAACAGATTCCCCTCCGCCGGAGGGGTGCCGACAGGCGGGGTGGGTTTCGACGGGACTGCCAAGGGAGGGGAAGACGATTTTAACCGCGAATTCACGCGAATGGACGCGAATTTTTTTCCACAGCCCGCTTTTATTTAATGTTGAGACACGACCCCGACTCTTTGGAAAATTCCTGACCGCTCGAACGCATAGCTGGAAAATATCTACTTCGGTTTTCCAATGATTGAAAAACCCGACACTCACTTTTCCATGGTTCGAAATTATCATTTTTTCATTGTTCTACACATCACGGGCTGACCCCTCTTTCCCGGGCTGACCCCTCTTTCCTTGGGCGAAGGAGGAAGCAAAGCAGTTGTAAAGATGCCCGATCGATCAGAGATATTTATCAACAAACGGTCTGGGCTTGAGCACTTCTATGCCTTGGTACCCGTTGACATTCAAAAGGTATTTATCTCCACTGCAGATGATTTTTGCATCGGAGGCCAACGCGCAGGCAATAAATTTATCGTCATCTGGATCGGCGCAAACCGGTTCAGCAAGTTCACGTGATGAGATCATTTCGGAGTGAATGGCAATCCATTCGAGCAAAGCCTCGTATTCCATATCGAATTTTTGGGCCAGTTGCGCCGCAGTTATCCGGTATTCCTCCAGAATTTCGGGACTCAGCACAATGGTGATTTCCCCATCACGATAGGCATTCAGAATGCGCCCGGGAATTCCTCCGAAGAAAATCGCGGATAGGATGACATTGGTATCGAGAATCACCCGCATGACTACCTCCGGGCGGCTTTTACAGCATCCTTGATATCGGATTGCTTCATTCCGGCAGCGCGGGCCTGTTTACGAGCTTTGGAAATCAGTCCGTTAAATTCACGGGTCGAAGGGGCTTTGATTGTTTTCAGGATGACGACATCGCTGTCACCAACCACGACGAATTGATCGCCAGTATGCAAGCCGAGCCGGTTTCGAACCGCCTCCGGAATTACGACCTGACCTTTGGATGTCATTTTAGTTGTAGCAAGCGTCTGCATAAGCACCTCTTTTTTGTCTTACCAGTAAGATAGACGAGGTAGACGTCAACTGCAAGCTTTTTGACCGCGAATTAAGATTTTCTACAACCACTTCCTCTCGAACGCATAGCTGGAAAATATCTACTTCGGTTTTCCAATGATTGAAAAACCCGACACTCACTTTTCCATGGTTCGGAAATTATCATTTTTTCATTGTTCTACACATCACGGGCTGACCCCTCTTTCTGCGGCGGGAGCCGCTGATCCTGCGCGGTGGCTCACCGGGATTCACCCCGAGGGTTCATCCTGAAGGACGGTTCGCCCTGCCCTTTTTCCAATGTCTGGAAAATCCGCGTTCATCCGTACTACTGTCCGTTATTTGAACCGTTCACTTCGTTCTCTATTTCCTTCGGAAATTATCTGCGCTTCGCTTCGGCTTGTTTTCCTGACAAGTTTTTTTCCACAAAATCCTACTGAGAAGCCACTTAACTGCGGTTCTTTTTGACAGGATAACAGGATGGACGGGATGATTTCTTATCCGGTTTATCATGAGAAATGATCCATATTTTTTTGCGCATTGAGTGCCAGCGCATCAATGTATGACACCTTGTTTGGAAAAGAGATTGATCGACAGGACTTCATTCCCTCTCTTTTTTCATCCTGATCATCCTGTTATCCCGTCTAAAAAAATTGGTTGCGGCGTTGCCGCGCTGGGTTTATCTGCGGTTAAAATCTTCCAATGGCTGGAAACTCTGTAGCCGCGCACGGTGGGCGCGGACAGGACGCGGTCAACGCCCGCGTCTACAAACAATCAGGAACAGGATTCTTTGAGCCAGGCGGCATATTCGTCCGCGCTGATTTCGCCAGCTGTCAAATCCCAGATTGACCAACCCCTCAAAGGAAGATACCCTTCCCCGCATGAGTATTACAGCAGAGAAATTGGTCGACGAAGCCCTGAACCTGCCCATTCAGGTTCGTGCGTTTGTGGCAGAAAAGCTGATTGAAAGTCTAGACGAAGTTCCGGGTGCAACACTCTCTCCGGCATGGGAAAAAGAGATCAAAAAACGCTGTCAGGAAATCGATCAGGGACTGATTGAGCTTCGCAGCGCAGAGGATGTTTTTACAAAGGCATATGCGGCGCTGTAATGAAGCCGATTCGATTCCATCCTGAAGCGGAAGCGGAGATGATCGATGCGGCACAATGGTACGAACGGCAACAAACCAATCTGGGAAAGCGCTTTCTGTCTACGATTCAGGACTCCCTCAACCGGATTGAGTTTAACCCGCTCCTGTTTCCCCTGATTGAAGGCGATGTGCGCCGTTGCCTTTCTAAATCGTTCCCTTTTGCCGTCCTCTTTCGCATCCGGCCCGACTTTATTGCCGTAGTGGCAGTCATGCACCTGCGCCGAGACCCCGACTACTGGAAAAACCGGGAAGCTGCATAAACCCGGCAGATTTTTTCCCGAAGCGACACGAAGTAAGGCTGGAGCTTGCGACAGCAATGACGCGAAGCGGAATGGCAACCGCAGATAATTTTGCGAAGCAAAATAACACCGAAGGCGTGGTTCATGGCTGGAAACTCTGTAGCCGCGCACGGTGGGCGCGGACAGGACCCGGTCAACGCCCGCGTCTACAAACAATCAGGAACAGGATTCTTTGAGCCAGGCGGCATATTCGTCCGCGCTGATTTCCCCGGCGGCCAGAGCAAGCGTCCTCAACGCGGCCTCGGCTTCAGGGACATCCAGTTCGTGACCGTTGGCACCTAGGAATATGTAGGCGGCCATAAAAGAAATCCGTTTGTTTCCATCAAGAAACGGATGGTTTTTCACCAGCCCATGAGCGTATGCAGCCGCCATCTCGAACAGCGTTGGCTGTTCATACCGAAACAAATGTTGCGGACGATTTAGGGCGGAATCCAGCAGGCATTCATTGCGAAGCCCCTCCAATCCTCCGAATCGGGCCAGCAACTCTTCCTGCACCGCGAGAATCACTTCGGCTGTAAGCCAGAGCGGCTCCTTCATTTTGCAAGCTCCCGCAGGGCATTGCGATATTTCTGCATGCCCTTCTCGGCAATCTGCATCATCGTGTCGAAATCCTTCTGCTCAGGTGTCAGCTGCACAGCCCCTTTTGGCGCTTCGGTGATGTAGAGCGTAGCGCCCTCCTCCACTTTCATTGCCTGCAGAGCTTCCTTCGGTAACACAATGCCGAGCGAATTTCCGATTTTGCGAACTTTTGTTTTATAGGCCATGTAATAACAATAGTTATAACATTCGGTTTTGCAAGCTCGGAGTTTTCAAATCATTGGAGCGTCTGTAGCCGCGCACGCCGGGCGCGGTCAACGCCCGCACCTACAGTTCCCAAGCATTGGAAAAAGTTTGATGCTCTCATGCTATAGCCTTCCACAGGCTGGCAAATTCCTGTAGAAAGTTCCAATGTTTGGAAACGTTTAAAGGAGACTTCATGGAAATTAAACTTCGGTTTTTCGGCGCGGCTCAAAATGTAACCGGCTCCTGCTATTTGATTGAGGCCAACGGCTCCCGCATTCTGGTCGACTGCGGACTCTATCAGGAACGCGACTTGAAAGAGCGTAACTGGGACGACTTCCCCATCCCCGCCAACACCATCGATGCCGTCCTGCTGACCCATGCCCACCTCGACCACAGCGGGCGCATTCCCAAGCTGGTGAAAGAAGGATTCAAGGGTCCGATCTACGCCACCGCCGCCACGGCGGACATTGCCAAAATCATCATGCTGGACTCCGCCCACATTCAGGAAGAGGATGTGAAGCACAAATTGAAACGCCATGAGAAAGAAGGCCGCACCAGCCCCTTCCCGTATGAGCCGCTCTACACCTCCGAAGATGCGCAGGACGCCTGCGAGCTCCTGCAGGGCGTTCGCTACAAGCAGGATATTTCCATCGCGGACGGCATCAGCGCCGCCTTTTTCGAAGCGGGACACATTTTCGGCTCCTCCTCCATCAAACTGAAAATCACGCAGGGCGACGAATCGCGCACGATTCTGTTTTCCGGTGACGTCGGCCGCTGGGATGTTCCGATCATCCGCGACCCGGCCGTAATCGGTGCGGCGGACTATGTGCTGGTGGAATCCACCTACGGCAACCGCGACCACAAACCTGTTGATTCGATTCCCGATGCGTTGGCCGATGTGGTTAATCAAACCGTTGAGCGCGGCGGCAACATCATCATTCCCAGTTTCGCAGTGGAACGCACCCAGGAACTGCTCTTCCACCTAAGCAACCTGCTGCGCGACAAACGCATTCCCTTGATCCCGGCCTACGTCGACAGCCCGATGGCTGTGCGCGTGACCGAAGTCTTCAAACGCCATCCCGAACTGTTCGATGATGAAACCAACGAAATGATCCGCAACGGACAGCACCCCTGCGATTTTGTCGGGTTAGCCATGAGCCGCACGACGGATCAATCGAAAGCCATTAAAGAGGTCGCCGGCAGCGCCATCATTATTGCCGGCTCCGGCATGTGCACCGGCGGGCGCATCAAGCATCACCTTAAAAACAACATTACCGATGCCAAGAACACCATCCTGTTTGTCGGCTACCAGGCGGTTGGAACGCTCGGACGGATCATCCTTGAAGGCAAAGAGGAGATCCGGATTCACGGACAGCTGTGGCAGGTCAACGCGCACATCGAACGGATCGAAGGCTTCTCGGCCCACGCCGACCGCAACGAACTGATGCGCTGGCTCAGCGGCATCGGCGTCGCGCCGAAAAAAGTATTCGTGGTTCACGGGGAACCCGACGCGGCCACCGCGTTCGCCGAAAAGATTACTGAGGAGAAAGGCTGGCCCGTCCACGTCCCCGCCTATGACGAAGAGGCAACCCTCGACTAACTACTGTTGGCGAAACCATGATCCTCAATGACTGGGCGTATGAATCTATTGCTGGAGAAGGGATTATTGTCGGAGCAGTTCCTGAGCCTGCAACCGTCCTGCTTTTCCTTGGGGTTTGGCTTTTGAGGCAGAATAAAATAAAAAATAGCGAACCAATCAAGTGACCCTGCGTGATGACCCGCCCGGTGATCCGGTCGAAGCACAAGCCGCTCAGAGTGACGCGTGACGTTCAAAAAAAGGGGAGATCAAGATGATTAGAATCCTAATATTACTGACGGTCATTTTGGCCCTGCTGAATCCGAGCCTGGGCGCGCAAGAACTTCTCGGCCGTTTTGATTTACGACACGATCTGTTTCTGGCCCACTTCGATTTAAAAACGGATGTCGATGACATCCACTCGGTAGCTGCGACAGCGACTTTATTAAACGATCCTCGTTTTGCCGGCGTGAATTATCATGCCGTGGCCGGGGCGTATGGAATTCAGGAAGGCTTGTACGTGCCTGCTGACAAGTTGTTTGAATTAGCGTTCGAAGGAAGCTGGTCGGATGCGCATACAGACTTCAGCAACGCACTGGAAGAAGTAAGCAAGAAAGCCGTAGCGACACTCAATCAGGGCGGGACGATCTGGATTGCGGAAGCCGGCCAATCCGATTTTTCAGCCGCTCTGGTTCGAAAAATTCAGGGCGACATGCCCGACCTAAATGTGAAAAAACGCATTCACATCGTCCAGCACGCGGACTGGAATGAAGAAGTAACCACGCCCGACGACCTGGCCTTTCTCAAAAAAACCATCACGTACCACAAAATCCCTGATGGAAATGCAGCCGGAAATGGAACACCAGGCTTTCGCTCCGATGAACTCATCAACTGGAAAGAAAACGTCGGCGATGCGAAGTTGATCAAAATATGGGAAATGGCAATCGGTATCGCCAACACCTATAACGGGATTGAAGGCCGTTACCTCAACGAATCTATTCAGAAAGGCGGTTTGGATTTCTCTGATGTCGCCGAATCTACCTGGATATTCGGATTTGTAAATCTGGTCGATGCAAATGATTTCTTTAGCGTGTTTTCAACCTCGCGAAAATAATATGTGAATCTGCGCGCCCACGGTGACCGCCACTACCGCATCCGCCACCACGGCGACCTCTGCCGCATTGACGCTGCGCTTTCAGACGTTCGAACAAGTGAGAAAGAATGAGATGTCCCAGTTGCAGCGCCGCCCTTTCACCGTACTCATACGGGGAACAAACCATAGATGTATGCCCTGAATGCCACGGCATCTGGTTTGATCCTACAGAGCTGAGTATTGTGGCACAGGAGATGATCCAGAAGGAAAGGATCGCCGATCCGGAGGCAAAAGATGCCTTCAAGGTAAGATGCAAGCCAATCGACAGAAACGAACCGGAAAAAATGTGTCCAAGATGTGAAATACCTACAGAGGTATTCAATTACTCCTACGATTCCAATGTGTTTTTGAATCGATGCACAAGGTGTCGAGGGGTGTGGGCTGATGCAGGAGAACTTGAACGGACCGCGAAATATATCAAAGGCAATCCGGCGGTCAATATGTATGCCGAATCGTTGGCCAAAGATCTGGCCAATAGGTACAAAAAGAGCCTGATTTGTCGATTGTTGACATCACGCATTCTTTCCGGACTTGTTGCATTGCTTTACCTTGGCGGAGCCCTGTTTACCGGAGATTCGGAGACCCTTTGGAGAACGGCAACATTCCTTGTGTTTCCCCTTGTTTGCATTTGGTTTTCTGACGCCATGGGTAATTACACGGGGTTCATTGGTTTTCGATCTCCGCCGATCTCGCAAAAAACGCCGGGGGTGTTCATCGCTCTTGGAGGGTGGCTTTTCCTTCTTTCCCCATTGATTGTTGCGGCACTTTCTTCTTTTAAATAGGCTGGCTGAGAAATTCAGAGTGCGACACAGAGCCACTAAGTCAATCAGCCTGTAGTTTGGCGACAATGTGTAGGTCGGCTTTTGAGTAGGCCTGTTTTCCAAGCATTGGAACGTTTACCCACTTATGGTCGGCGCAGTCGAGCGGGCGCGGGCGTCCGGAAACGATCTTCGTGAAGTAAACGTGCATGGTCATGGTGAAGTGGCTGTAGGCATGTTTAACGGTCATTAAAAAGTCACCCACTTCGACGTTGATGCCGAGTTCCTCTTTCAGCTCGCGGGCGATGCATTCCTCAATGGTTTCGTCGTCTTCCAGTTTGCCGCCGGGAAACTCCCACAGCCCGCCGAGCATATCGGTCTGTTTGCGCTGGGCCATCAACACCTCGCCTTTGCTGTTCATGGTGACCGCCGCGCCAACGGTGATGTGCGGCACCTTTTTCTTTTTTTCATGACCGGAAATTTTTCGGGCGTTCCTTTGGCGAAGGCGGCACAGGATTTCCGCATCGGGCACTCCGAGCATTTCGGATTTTTCGGCAGACAAACCAGCGCGCCGAAAAAAGGTGTTCGTGGTTCACGGCGAAGTCACAGCGGCCCATGCTTTCGCCGAAAAAATCACGGCAGAAAAAGGCTGGCCCGTCCACGTCCCCGCCTACGACGACGAAGTGCTGCTCGACTGATCCTTAAAGGATCCGGTTTCGAGACGCCACAAGGGTGGTTTGGGTGATCTGATCGGCCACGGCCAC
This sequence comes from Kiritimatiellota bacterium, assembly GCA_014381785.1. Lineage (GTDB taxonomy): Bacteria > Verrucomicrobiota > Kiritimatiellia > Kiritimatiellales > Tichowtungiaceae > Tichowtungia. The sequence continues at coordinate 6,529 of JACNKZ010000018.1, read as the reverse complement.
GGCCAGATCGATCAGCTCATCGGTTTTGCTGCGGAAAAAGCGGTTCATCACACCGGCACGGCCCAGCCAGCGGATCAATGAGGCTTCCGGATAGGCCGCAACGGTTACCTCATACGTACAGCGGCCTTCGCTTTTCTCTGTTAAAACCACCTGGGCCAGCGTCTGAAAGCGGCCGAACACCCGTTCGCCCTCCGCATAATAGAGCACCGTAACCTGTCCCGGTTCACAGCGGCGACTCACCTCTTCCACGTGCGTCGTGCGGCCTTTTCGATTTTGGTAAAAATAGACGCCCTCGCGGGTTTTGCGAATCACCGCCTTTTTTTCTGTTCCTGCGGGAAGCAGATCATCATAGGCCCGCTGAACGGTCAGCAGCAGATCATTTTTATTCAACAGAGTCTCGGCGGATTGGATATCCATTTCCGCGTCGCCGGCGGCGGACAGGTGAATCACTTTCTTCTTCTTCAGCAGGGCTTCGGATTCCGCATGACCCGCCGCCAGATCCTCAAGTGCAGCCGCCGAACAGATTCCTCCTGAAAACAGCAAAAAAAACAGAATAACTTTCTTCATCATATCTCCCACCCCCATGAGAGTTTCAAACGCCAGCGATTGTATCATACTTAGCCCGCCCGCCAGATAAATCATCGCCTTATTTGACGCGCCGTCCGCTGGGGAAGAGTGTCATCCTGTCTTCTTTGCCTTTTGGGGGAGGGGGCTTGGCCTTAGCTCTCTCAACCCCCTTTCGCGTTTTTTAGCGTGGTTTCGCGCCACAGGCGACTGGGCCCCTGCCGCTAGCCAGGTAAAACTCTAGATTTCACACGGAGACACAGAGCCAACAAGTCAATCAGCCTGCAGTTTGGCAACGACGTGAAGGTCGGCTTTTGAGTAGGCGTGTTTTCCGAGGTCTGGAATTTTGACCCATTTATAGTCGGCGCAGTGGATGGGGCGGGGGCGGCCGGAGAGGATCTTGGCAAAGTAAATGTGCATGGTCATAGTGAAGTGGCTGTAAGCGTGTTTCACCGTCATGAAGAAGTCGCCGACTTCCACGTTGATGCCGAGCTCTTCTTTCAGCTCACGGGCGATGCATTCCTCGATGGTTTCGTCCGGTTCGAGTTTGCCGCCGGGAAACTCCCACAGCCCGCCGAGCATATCGGTCTGTTTGCGCTGGGCGATCAACACCTCGCCTTTGCGGTTCATGGTGACCGCCGCGCCGACAACAATATGCGGCACCTTTTTCTTTTTCTTCATGACCGGGAATTTTTCGGGCGCTCCTTTGGCGAAGGCGGCGCATGATTTCCGCATTGGGCACTCCGCGCATTTCGGATTTTTCGGCAGACAAACCAGCGCGCCGAGCTCCATCATCGCTTCATTAAATTCGCCGGCGCGCCCTTTCACCATCAGCTCGTCGGCCCACGCCTGCATCTTCTTTTTGCCCGCCGCGGTTTTGGTATCGCCGCCAAAAGCGAACAGCCGGCTCAGCACGCGGCTGACGTTGCCGTCGACCACCGCCGTATTTTCGTTAAAGGCCAGGCTGGCGATCGCCGCCGCGGTGTAGGTTCCAATGCCTGGGAAGCAACATAGTTGCCTTACAGAGCTTCGCCCCCCTTCGTTTTCCAATGTTTGGAAACATTCGCGTCCATTCGCGTCCATTCGCGGTTCTATTTTCCAAGCTTTGGAAACATTTCCGCCATATTTTTCGGTGATGATTTTAGCGGCGGCGTGGAGGTTGCGGGCACGGGAGTAGTAGCCGAGGCCTTCCCACGCTTTGAGCACGTCGGCCTGCGGGGCGCGGGCGAGCGCGCGCCACGAGGGGAAGGCTTTCATCCAGCGGCGGTAATAGCCGATGACGGTGTCGACGCGGGTCTGCTGCAGCATGATTTCCGCCACCCAGACGCGGTAGGCGGTGCGGTTTTTGCGCCACGGCAGCTCGCGGCGGTTGATGGCAAACCACGGCAAAAGCCTTGTTTTTACGGCCTTTTTTGCGACTTCCTCGCCAGATTGTTTCGGGGCATCCCTTGACATGATCGCTTCGTTTGTTAGATTAGGAGGCTATTGATGTCGCTGTGCGGACTTTATTTCAGGCATTATAAACAGATAAAAGGGAAACTCACGACACGATCCGCACAACTGTTTTTTTGAGGGGCGCCGCCTCTTTTTCCTCAGTTCCTAATGAACCCAAGGAGAAGTATGAGCCTGACCGCGATTTATAATGACCAGCAACAGGAATTAGCCGCGCAGATCGACAAAAACACGTCGCTGAAACACTGGAAAGACTGGAAGTGGCAGCTGAAGCACTCCATCCGCGATATCGCCACGTTCGAAAAACTGCTCGATGTTGAGTTCACTCCCGATGAACGCAAGTCGCTCGAAGAAACCGTCGACAAGTTCCCGCTCAGCGTCACCCCGTACTATCTGTCGCTGATCGACCGGGAAGACTTCCGCAATGACCCGGTTTTTAAGCAGTGCATTCCAAATCCAAGCGAGCTGATTATCGGCGCACACGACATGGCCGATCCGCTGCACGAAGACGCCGACAGCCCCGCTCCGGGCATCACCCACCGCTACCCCGACCGCGTGCTGTTCCATATCAGCAATGTCTGTTCGATGTACTGCCGCCACTGCACCCGCAAGCGCAAAGTGGGCGATCAGGATTTTATTCCAAACCGCGAAACGATCGATGCCGGGCTCGACTACATCCGCAACACGCCGCAGGTGCGCGACGTGCTGCTCTCCGGCGGTGACCCGCTGATGCTGTCTGATGAATACCTCGACTGGATTCTCACTGAGCTCGGCAAAATCGAACACGTCGAGCTGGTTCGCATTGGAACCCGCATGCCGGTGGTGCTGCCCTATCGTATTACCGACGATCTGGTAAATGTGCTCAAAAAACATCAGCCGCTGTGGATCAACACGCACTTTAACCATCCGCGCGAAATCACCTCGTCATCGCGCGAGGCGCTGCGCATGCTGGCCGACGGCGGCTTTCCGCTCGGCAACCAGAGCGTACTGCTGGCAGGTGTCAACGACTGCCCGCGCATCATTCGCACGCTCGTCCACAAGCTGGTGCAAAACCGCGTGCGCCCCTACTACCTCTACCAGTGCGACCTGTCCGAAGGGCTCTCCCATTTCCGCACGCCGGTCGGCAAAGGCATCGAAATCATCGAGAGCCTGATCGGCCACACCAGCGGCTTTGCCGTGCCGACCTATGTGATCGACGCACCCGGCGGCGGCGGCAAGATCCCCGTCATGCCCAACTACCTGATTTCGTGGAGCACGCACAAAGTGATTCTACGAAACTACGAGGGGGTCATCACCAGCTATCAGGAGCCCGAAAACTATGAGTCGGTCTTCTGTGACCGGAACTGCGAGGATTGCCACCTGACGCTCAAGCTCGACGACGCCGACGAGTATCAGTCGGTCGGCATCGAAAAACTGCTCAGTTATGACGACGAGGCCATTTCGCTCGTTCCTGCCGACAACGACCGCCATGTCCGTCGCGAGGAGGAGACCGATCAGGCATGAGCGCGCTGTTGATTTTTACAGTTGCAGCTCTGCTTGTCATTGCGATTGCCGGATGGATGAGTTTCCGAAAACTGCGCTCCTTACAGGAGCGCCGCAAAGAAGTTCTGCAGCAGCAGGATGAGCCCGGAGCCATCCCGGAGTTCAAAGGGAAAAAGCATATTCGACAGCAGCAGCTTCGGCGCATGGAGTCCCGGTTCAGCATCACCCGCCGAACCATTATTACCCTGTTGCTGATCACGGCGGGCGGGATTACCGCGCTGCCCTACCTCGGGCAGCTGGCTCCCTCGGTTCTGCCGCTTCTGATTGCGGCCATTTCGGTGATCATCGGGATTGCCGCCAAACCGATCATCGAAAACATCACCTGCGGTCTGGTGCTCTGCTTCGGCAAGCTCGCGCGCATCGGCGATACGGTGGTGATTGACGACGTCTATGGTGTGATTGAAAACTTCACCCTCACTCACAGCGTGATTAAACGCTGGGATTCCCTGCGTTACGTGGTGCCCAACAGCTCCATGATGACCAAGGAGTTTATCAACTATTCGCTCTACGACAACAACCGCTGGGTCTACGTCGAATTCTGGATCGATTACAATAGCGATCTGGAGATGGTTGAGAACCTGGCCAAAAAGTCGCCGCTCGGCAGTTCGTACTATGCCGCTGACCGCGACGAGCCGCGTTTCTGGGTGGTGGAGACCACCCCGCAAGCCGTCAAATGCATGGTCGTCGCCTGGGCGGTCACGCCCTCCGACGGCTGGATGCTCAGCCATGACATTCGTAAGTCGCTCGTCAAGAAACTGAGCGCCCACGGAATTACCACGCACCTGCACAACATACAAACCATGCCGTTTCCGGCATCCGCAACACAGGAGCCCGCATCCTGCTGACCGAATTGGAAACAATGGCAAAGCTTCCAATGCTTGAAAAATTTAACCGCGGATGGACACGGATGAACGCAGATATTTCCAAGGTTCGGAAGAATTTCTTCCAAGCATCGGAAGAATTACGGCCAAAATTTCCAACCATTGGAAACTGAACCCGCCCCGACCTGCGGCCACCCCTCCATTGGAGGGGATTGGGATTTTGCGTTCTATGCGTTCTCTCGTGGCTAAACATCTCTCTGCCCGGAGCCCTTGTTTAAATCATTTCCCTTTTTGTGATTTATCGTGTTTTTCGTGGCAAAAAATCTAATCCGCACTGAACGGCTCCCTCGGAGAGGCCGCCCCACCTTTTCTCATTCGCGCCCATTCGCGTTCATTCGCGGTTAAAAACGAATCTTTCCCGTCAAAGGGTTGATCTGCTTTCTGAGACCGGTAGGATGGAACCCATGAGCGACACACTCGAAGAAATCGGCACCTCACAGATTCAGCACGGGCCGGATAACAACCGGATCTACCTAATGAAGCTCGACCCGGCGGATCTCCCCGGGATCATTGATCAACTCGACACGCTGGCCTTAGAAAAGGGCTACACCAAAATCTTCGCCAAGGTGCCGGGCCCCTGCGCATCCGAGTTCGTCCGGCACGGGTACTGCCGCGAAGGAATGATTCCGCATTTTTATAACGGCGAAACCACCGCGACCTTTCTAGGTAAATTCATTGACCCGGCGCGGGAAATTTCGCCGCAGCGCGATGAGATCGAAAAAATTATTATTCTGGCCCAATCCAAACACGCGAGCCCGGCCAAGCCGCTACCGGACGGATACGCGCTGCGTCCGGCCGTGGAAGCCGACGCCGAAGAGCTGGCGGAGGTCTACAAACAGGTGTTCGCCTCCTACCCCTTCCCGATTCACGACCCGGACTATCTGATCGAAACCATGCGCAGCCACGTCTGCTACTTCGTCGCCGAAAAGGACGGAAAAATCGCGGCGGCTTCGTCGGGCGAAATGGACAAAGAAAACCGCAACGCCGAGATGACCGATTTTGCGACGCTGCCGGAACACCTCGGCAACGGGCTGGCCGTTCATCTGCTCCAGTTTATGGAGCCGGAAATGAAAAAGCTCGGTATCGCCACGCTCTACACGATTGCCCGCGCGATTTCGCCGGGGATGAATATCACCTTCGCCAAATGCGGCTACATTTTCGGCGGCACGCTGATCAACAACACCCAGATCTCCGGCTCCATCGAAAGCATGAACCTCTGGCATAAAACCGCCGGCTGACACCCGCCCCATCTACTTCCAACGGTTGAAGGATCAACTTCGATTTTTAACCGCGAATCACGCGAATGAACGCGAAACCCAATGCAGTTCCAAGGTTTGGAAAAAGCGAACTGCGGATGGACTCGGATAAACACGGATTTTCCAGACGTTGGAACATGTCATCGGTCAAACGTCCCCTGATTGTGAACCCCCTCTTTCACCAAAAACTCAACTTCCCCCTCTCTTTAAAATCGGGTACGGTGACGGCGTAGCGTCCGGGGTGTGAACTGAGGGGTGCATGGAGTACTAAAAACAACAGGACAGACACGCTTGACACTCACCGCACTTCAAACAAAGGAAAGGCGGCTCCATGAGAATTACCGTTGCATACAATTTAAGGACCGACGACTCGGAAGCCACCGCCGAACTGCTGTCGAACGAAGATGTCGAACGGATCTGCAAGGCCATTCGCAGCCTGCAACATACCGTCACGCCCGTCGAGGTCTCCGGCAGGCCCAACGATGTCGTCGACCGGCTCCTCGAGAGCGAACCGGATTTAGTCTTTAATCTGGCGGAGGGGACGATCGGCAGTTCCCGCGAGGCGTTCTACCCGGGATTGTATGAGCAGATGGGCATGCCCTTCACCGGAGGCAATGCCTCGCTGTTGCATCTGAATCTGGATAAGCACCTGGCCAAGACGGTGCTGGCCTCCCGCGGAATCCGCGTTCCCCTCGGGGTGCTGGTCACAAAGGACCAATGTGATCTTCCCTCCGACATTCAGTACCCCCTGATGATCAAGCCCAACTCGGAAGGTTCCAGCAAGGGCATTTCACAAGATTCCGTTGTCGAGACGCGGGAGCAGGCGCTGGAGAG
>JACNKZ010000020.1 GCA_014381785.1 Kiritimatiellota bacterium | reverse complement strand
CAGGGCGTTTTTGGCCAAGGATCGAACTCTCAACGACACAAATCCGAGAAGAACTGAAAAAAATGAGTACGCCTCGGCTCAGCCGGTTTCAAGGTTTGGAAAAATAGCAAGCCGTCATGCAATGACCTTGCGCCGATTGGCCGTTGCGGGTAAAACAACCAGATTCATTATGAGCATTACACCCACTAAAGAAGAGTTTTTAGAGAAGGCGAAGCAGGGCAACCTGATTCCGGTCTGGAAGGAAATTCTGGCCGATCAGGAGACACCGGTTTCCGCCTATGAGCGCGTCCGCACCTTTTTGCGGGAAAAAGATCACGCCTCGCACACCTGGATGCTCGAAAGTGTCGAGGGCGGCGAGCATATCGGGCGTTACTCCTTTATCGGCGGCAACCCGCGCGCCATCATCCGCGCCAACGGAAGATCCACGGTCATCACCGACGGCGATCGCACCAGTGAAGTGAACAACGCCGACCCGCTGGACGTTCTCAAAGATTACATGACCCGCTACACGCCGGTTGAGGACGAGGCCCTGCCGCGCTTTATCGGCGGCGCGGTCGGCTTTGTCGGCTACGACATGATTTCGGTGTTTGAGCCGCGCGTTCCGGTGGTTGAAAACGATGAAATCGGAAACCCCGATATGGTGCAGATGGTCACCAACGCCATTATCATTTTTGACCGCGTCAACCACACCATGAAGGTAGTGGCCAACGCCTATGTGGATGGCGATGCCGAAAAGGCCTATGCCGAAGCGCTCGCCGAGATCGACGAACTGTGCGAAGCGCTCTTAACGCCGGTCAACCGCGTGCTGATTGATGCGATGTCGGATGTGGAGCCGATTGAGCCGGAGTCGAACACCACGCTCGAAGAATTTCATGCCATGGTTGCCAAGGCACAGGAATACATCCGCTCTGGCGACATTATCCAGACGGTGCTCTCCCAACGCTTTGAAACGCATAACGAGGCGGACTCGCTGGATGTCTACCGTGCGCTGCGCGCCATCAACCCGTCGCCCTACATGTTCCTGCTCGACCTCGGCGAAAGCGCGCTGGTCGGCGCCTCGCCCGAAATTCATGTACGCTGCGAGGATCGTCAGGTTGAGGTGCGTCCGATTGCCGGCACGCGCCGCCGCGGATACACCGAAGCCGAAGATCTGGCCATGGAGCAGGAGTTGCTGGCGGATCCCAAGGAGATCGCCGAACATGTGATGCTGGTGGATCTGGGTCGTAACGATGTGGGCCGTGTTTGCGAGTTTTCCAGCGTCAACGTGACAGAGCAGATGATTGTTGAGCGTTACAGCCATGTGATGCATATCGTTTCGGATGTCGAAGGAACTCTTTCGCCGGAACACGATGCCTATGATGTGCTGCGCGCGACCTTCCCGGCCGGAACAGTTAGCGGCGCGCCGAAAATCCGCGCGATGGAGATTATCGCCGAGCTCGAAAAATCAAAGCGCGGCCCGTACGCAGGCACTGTCGGCTATTTCAGTTTCGACGGCAATCTCGACACCTGCATTACCATCCGCACGGTCGTTCTCGATAAAGATAAGGCCTATGTGCAGGCCGGCGCGGGCATTGTCGCCGACTCCATCCCCGAACTTGAATATAAAGAAACCCGCAATAAGGCCCGCGCTATGATGAAAGCACTGGCTCTCGCCAAACACTATGCCGCCGCGAGAAACGGAAGCTAAACCTAGAGTTTTACAAAATCATGGACGACAAAATCATTTTTTGCAGAACAGGGGACAGGGCGCTCTTCATGATTTTGTCGGCAATGATTTTGTCAGTTGTCCCTTATTACGCATTACTCATTACGGATTACGCATCATGATTTTAGTTATCGATAACTACGATTCGTTCACCTACAACCTTGTGCAGTATCTCGGTGAGCTCGGCGCGGAGATGAAAATTTTCCGCAATGACAAGATTACGATTGCGGAAGCTATTGCGCTCAACCCCGAAAAGGTGCTGGTCAGCCCCGGGCCGTGCACGCCGAAAGAGGCCGGAATTTCCTGCGACATCATTCGCGAGTTCGGCCCGCGCGTTCCGTTGCTCGGCGTCTGCCTTGGGCATCAGTCGATCGGCGACGTGTTCGGCGGTAACGTTGTCCGCGCTGCGCGCCTGATGCACGGCAAAACCTCGCCGATACTCCATAACGGCGAAAGCGTTTTTAAAGGCCTGCCGAGTCCGTTCGATGCCACCCGCTACCACTCGCTGATTATTGAGCGCGAAAGCCTGCCGTCCTGTCTGAAAATCACGGCGGAAACCGCCGAGGGCGAAATTATGGGCGTTCAGCATACCGAATATCCGGTGCACGGCGTTCAGTTCCATCCCGAGTCCATCCTCACCCAGCACGGCAAACAGTTGCTTCAGAACTTCCTCGATCTGTAGAGATTAGTTCAGCATGCGGGCCACCGTAATGATGGCTTCGGGGGTTAGGCGGACTTTATAGTCCGGATTGGTATGGCCGAAGATGATCTTTCCCTCAACATCGGCAATAAAAACGGCGGGAACCGGCAACTGGTGGTGCGTCTGTCCGGAATCCGCTTCGATATCGATTTTATATTCTTCTTTGTATTTTTTGACGGTGGTGTCATCGAGTTGGAATGCAATGCCGAACGCGCGCGCCGCTTCCATGGAGCTGTCGGAGAGCAGTTGATAGGTCAGGTTGTCTTTTTCTGCCGTTTCGCGCAGCTTTTCCGGGCGGTCCGGGCTGATGGCCAGAATCTGGAATCCCATTTCCAGCAGTTGTTGTTCAATGGTCTGAAGTGCGCTGAGATGCCGGTTGCAGTAGGGGCACCAACCGCCGCGGTAGAAAATAATCACGGTGGGTTGAGTCATCACTTCCTCGCGCAGAGCAAAGTGGGTGTCTTCCGCCGTGTGGAGTGTAACGTCTGGAACGGTATCGCCGACTCGTAGCGGCTGAATCTGTGATGCCAGTTGCGGAACCTGTGAGGCCAGTTGAGGAATCTTTTCCGCCATGCAGCCGGCGCTGAGTAGAATTGTAATCAGGGCGAGGGTCGGTTTCATGGGAATCTCCTTAGACTAACTGGTCGGTTTTGGCCGCCATGATGAAGTCGTTCATGTGCAGGCCGCAGATCTTATGCGTCCACCACTGAACGGTCACTTTTCCCCATTCGGTGAGGATCGCGGGGTGGTGGCCGTTGTGTTCGGCCAGCTCGCCGACCTTGCAGGTGAAGTCGAGCGCCGACGCGAAATCGTTGAATTCAAAGGCGCGTTCGATTCGCGGGACGCCGCATTCCTCGATGATGCGCCAGTCGGGGATTTGTTTTTTAAACTCGATAGCGGTTTCATTGCTGATCGGCGGGGCACCCGTCTGACACACTTCGCACTGCATTCCGTTGAGTTGCATGGGTTACCTCCCGGTTATGCGGAGAGGGTACTTCTTTTTCCAGTATTTGGAAAGTCAGGGATGCGCAGGAGATTTTTTTGACAGGATAACAGGATGAACTGGATTGAAAGGGCTATGTTTTTTTAACATCGTGTAAATCATTTATAACGTCCCTTCGCCAAAACACGGTGGTTGATCAACAGGAAGAATCCTGACCATCCTGTTATCCTGTCAGAAATCTTTCTTATTCGTCATTCCTGTATTCCAATACTCCAACATTCCGTTATCTTCTTCTGCATGTTTTTCGATACCCATGTCCATTTCGACGATTTTGTGGAGGATGGCTCGTTCGAAGCCGTTCTGGAGCGCGCCCAAGCTGCTAAGGTTCATCACCTGCTGGCGGTCGGCGGTTCAGTGGAAGGCAACGAGCTGTCGTTGAAGCTGGCCGGAGAATTTCCCGGAACCATTTTTGGGTCAGTCGGCTACAACCGCGATCTCGCCGGGGAGTCGCTGGATTTTTCTTTACTGCGTGAACAGGCCGCGCGGTCTGAAACCGTTGCCATCGGCGAAAACGGCCTCGATTACTTTTATGAGCCGGAAAAAGCGGCAGAGCAGAAAGAGATTTTTTCCCAATGTTTGGAAATTGCGGCGGAGGTGCGCAAGCCGGTGATCATTCATACCCGCGATGCGGACGACGATACTCTCGGTATGCTCACCGATTTTTCCAAGGTTTGGAAAGGCGACCCCGCAAATCTCGGCGTGCTGCACTGTTTTACCCGTGATGAGAAGCTGGCGAAAGCACTGCTCGACCTCGGGCTGATGATCAGCTTCAGTGGCATTGTCACCTTCCGCAACGCCGACCCGCTGCGCGAAGTTGCCAAAATGGTTCCCGCTGACCGCATACTGATCGAAACCGATTCGCCGTATCTGGCACCGGTGCCGCATCGCGGCAAGCGCTGCGAACCCGCCTTTGTGGTCGACACGGCCGCGCTGCTGGCCGATCTGCGCGGTGTGACGGTCGAAGCGCTTGCCGGGCAGACTGCGCATAACGCGCACGCTCTGTTCGGGGCATAAAAAAAAGCCGCCCGGTTAGGGGCGACTTTGCCATTTTTCCAAACCTTGGAAAAATGCTTACGCTTCGAGTTTACGAAGCGCTTCCGTTGCGCGTTTCTTGCGGCGAATAGCGGTGTTCTTTTTGATAACGCCGCGTTTGACGGCCTTATCCAGAACAGAGCTGTATTCGCGCACCGCAACACCGGCGGTTTCAGCAACACCAGCTTCCAGCGCTTCACGCGCTTTACGCTTGGCGGATTTCACGCGGGTTTTCACCGCGAGATTGCCGACCCGACGGCTCTCGGAAGAGCGCATTCTTTTCTGGGCACTTTTAATATTTGCCATGGTTCATAAACCTTCTGGTTAAATTAATATTTACTACGAGCCTCACGACGGTCGCGCGCTGCACGGGTGCGGGCACGGGCCTGCTTCAAGCGCTTTTTGTCGCCTGGTTTTTCATAGTGTTTACGGTTGCGCATGTCTTTCAGGATGCCCTCGCGATCGAGGAGCTTCTTGAGGCGGCGGAGTCCTTTTTCTACGGGCTCGCCGCGGCGCAGTTTTACTTCACATGTTGTACTTGCCATATTCTTAACACCCCCTTTTATAGGTTGGGGTTACTTTCACAAAGAGCGGAGAAATTAGGGCAGAGGCGGAGGTTTGTCAACATCAGGTCAGCAGATTCTCATCTTCCGGATGATGCTCCGCTTTGAGTTTTTCCGGTTTCCACGGAACATGGCTGAGAATGAAGGAGATCAGCCGGGTGGCAAACAGGATGCCGCCGCCGAAAAGGAGCAGGGCTTTGATTGGATATCCTTCGTACGCTTCGGAGAATTCACCGAGCAGGGCGCCGACGAGCATCGTGAGCAGAATCGCGGGTGTAATGAAGCGGATGCAGAGGTCCCACAGGGGCCAGAGCCGTACGCCGCCCGATTCGTTGACGTGGCGGCGCATCACCTGCGATTTGAGCAGCCAGCCGATCAGAATGCATTCCAGCACGCCGCCGATGATCAGTGCGTAGTTGTTAATAAAGTGATCGACGATATCGAGGATAAACAGTCCGCCACGGCAGGTGAAGGGGATTGAGCCGATCATGCCGATGACGCAGATGATGGAGGTGGCTTTTTTGCGGCTGATGGAGAATTTGTCGCAGATGGAGCAACTGAACGCTTCCGTGAGCGAGATCATGGAGGAGATGCCGGCCACAATCAGGACGAGGAAGAAGAGGGCGCCGAAGAGCTGGTTGAGCATCGGGAGCTGGTTGATGGCCTCCGGGTAGACCACAAAGGCGAGGCCGGGGCCGCTGGCGATGGCTTCTTCAAACGGAACGCCTTTGGCTTTGGCCATAAAGCCGATGGTGCCGAAGACGGCGAAGCCGGCGACGATGGAGTAGAGGCAGTTGAGCACGCAGGTGATCAGCGCGTTGCCTACAATGTCGGCTTTCTTTGGCAGATAGCTGGCGTAGGTGATCATGATGCCGAAGCCGAGCGAGAGGGTGAAAAAGATTTGTCCGAAAGCCGCGACCCAGACTTTGCGGCCTGCTGCGGTGTTCAATGCGATTTTTGACAGATCGGCGGAGAGGTAGAATTCTTTGACGGCCTCCCAGGCGCCGGGAAGCGTCATTGACCATCCGACGAGGATTAGAGTGAGCACGACCAGTAGCGGCATGAAAATCATGCTGGCCTTCTCAATACCCCGGCTCACTTCGCGGAAGCAGATGGCCCAGCAGATGACCCATGCGCCGGCGGTGGCGGCCAGAATCGGCCAGCGGATGCCGCCGAGGTTGAACGGGCTGTCGCTCAGCTGCAGGAATTCACCGAAGAAGAAACTCTGTGTGTCGGCGCCCCAGCCCAGATTGAAGGAGAGGCCGAGGTAGTTGATGCACCAGCCGATCACGGCGGCGTAGAAAAGGTTGATGCCGAAGAAGGCGACGACGGGCATCCACCAGCCGAGCGGCTCCCACAGCGGGTTAATCCGTGCGAAAGCCAGCGGCGGCGAGGCTTTTTCGCGGTGGCCGAGCGAATACTCAAGGATCATCAGCGGAATGCCGGCGCAGAGCAGGGCGACCAGATAGGGGATCAAAAACGCGCCGCCGCCGTTTTCGTAGGCCATGTAGCTGAAGCGCCAGATGTTGCCCAGGCCGACGGCTGATCCGATCGCCGCCAGCAGAAAGCCGATTTTGCTTCCCCACAAGCTTCGTTTTTCCGCCATGACGGTTGCCTTTTAAGTTCTGTGACGGAAGGTGATGCGTCCTTTGGTCAGGTCGTAGGGGGACATTTCGACGGTGACACGGTCGCCGACCGCAATGCGGATGAAGTATTTGCGCATTTTGCCGGAAATGTGCGCAAGGATCACGTGTCCGTTTTCGAGTTTCACATTGTAGAGGGTGGCGGGCAGCACTTTTTCCACAACGCCTTCAAATTCAAGAGCTTCTTCTTTGGCCATAGGTTTTTCCTTAATTAAAAATTTAACGGGCTGATGCTACACACAGCCGTTTCCATTGCAAGTTTTTGACACTTTGAACTTTTAAGGCGCTTCGGCAGGGCGTTTACTTCTCAGCCCGCCAAAGGGATCTGTTTTTAGAAAAGGAAAAGAATATGGACTCACTGAAAAAATCAACTGTTTTTGAAGGGCCGGAAGGTCCGGTTGTGCTCGTTATCATGGACGGGGTTGGAATCGGAAAGAACCCGGAGAGCGACTATGTGAAGATCGCCAACACACCGAATCTGGACTGGCTGTGCGAGAACGCGGTGTATGCCGAAGTGAAAGCGCATGGCAAAGCGGTCGGCCTGCCGGACGATGGCGACATGGGTAACTCGGAGGTCGGTCACAACGCCATTGGTTGCGGCCGGGTATTCGAGCAGGGGGCGGCTCTGGTTGGTTTGGCCATCGAAACGAACGCAATGTTTAAAGGCGCCGTCTGGAAAGAGCTGGTCGCCAATGCGGTTGAAAAAAAATCCGCGTTCCATTTCATCGGTCTGTTCTCTGACGGCAATGTTCATTCCAATCTGAACCATCTCGAGGCGATGCTCAAAAAAGCTAAAGAACAAGGCGTGAAAAAAGCGCGGATTCATCCGCTGATCGACGGCCGTGATGTGCCGCCCACCTCCGCGCTCGACTATGTCGAACGCTTCGACGCGTTCCTTGCTGGCATCAATGCCGATGGAACCGTTGATTACTGCGTGGCTTCCGGCGGGGGCCGCATGAACATCACCATGGATCGCTACGGTGCGGACTGGACAATGGTGGAACGCGGATGGAATGCGCATGTCAAAGCGGAAGGCCGTATGTTCGCCTCCATGCGCGAAGCGGTTGAAACCTTCCGCGCTGAAAAGCCGGGCATCCTCGATCAGGACCTGCCGGCGTTCGTGATCGAGCGCGAGGGCGCTCCTGTCGGGCCGATTGTCGATGGTGACAGTGTCGTGTTTTTCAACTTCCGCGGTGACCGCTCGCTCGAAATCACCAAAGCGTTCGAAGCCGACGAAATGACCGAATTCAACCGCGGGCCGAAGCCGGATGTGATCTACGCCGGCATGATGCAGTACGACGGCGACCTGAAGGTGCCGAAGAAATATCTGGTTACGCCGCCCGCCATCGATCGCACCATGAGCGAATACCTCTCCAACGCGGGCGTGAAGCAGTTCGCTATTTCTGAAACGCAGAAGTTCGGGCATGTCACCTATTTCTTTAACGGAAACAACTCCGGTAAATTCGCGACCGAGACCTGGAAGGAAATTCCCTCCGATGTCTGCCCGTTCGAGAACGCTCCGCGCATGAAGGCCGATGAAATCACGGCCGAAGTGGTGAAGGTGATCGAAAGCGGCGAATATAAATTCATTCGTCTTAATTTTCCGAATGGCGACATGGTCGGACACACGGGAGTCGGCGAGGCGGTGATACAAGCCGTTGAAGCCGTTGATGAAGGTGTTGGCAAAATTATGGAGGCGGTGAAGAAAACCAACGGCATCATGGTTTGTTCCGCCGACCATGGAAACTCGGACGACATGTGCGAACTGGATAAAAAGACCGGCGAGCTGGTGATGGGTGATAACGGAAAATGTAAGCCGAAAACCGCGCATTCACTCAATCCGGTTCCGGCGATTGTGTTTGATCCGTCCGGCAAAGCCAACGCCCGCAAAGCGGATGTGGCGGATGCCGGAATCGCGAACCTTGCGGCGACCTGCATCACGCTGCTCGGCTACGAGCCACCCAGTGATTACACCCCGTCCATTGTAACTGTCGGCTAACTGCGTAGGGCACAACGCTTCCGCCTTCGCCAAGGCTTCGGCGAGACAGGTCGCGTCGCAAGGCCGAAGCGTTTCCACCTCTTGGAATTTATGACGCCAGCGGCGTTACTTTTCAGCCCTGTTTTTCCAATCATTGGAAAAACAGGGCTTTTTTCGCCGCCCACAGACTCTGGCGGTGGTGGGTTCCAATGTTTAGAAACCCCTATAATATGTACATGTTTTTCGCAAAGATGGGAAAAAGATGTCTTAACCGCTCGACTGAGGGGTGTTTTTTCGATACCTTTTACGGATATATTTAAGAAAGTTCAACTACCTTCGATGTGTGCTGCTTCTGGTGCTTTTTGGTGCGGGTTCTCTGTTTGCTGAACTGACACAGACGGAGAGAGAGTGGTTGCGTGAACACGCCGATGTTTTGTCTGCTTTGACCGAGAATTCTGTGCCACTCGAATTTTCCGAAAAGCAGAGTGAGTCCCGTGAGCTTCAGATCGTTCAATACAGTCGTTATATCCTTTACGGCTCCATCGTGTTGCTCATGGCTGTGTTGGTCCTCTTGGTGTGGGATGTGCGCTTGACCCGGTACAGTAAAAAGAAAACCCGGCAGCTTAGCAGTAGCGAGGAACGCCTGCGTGCGATTTTCCAGAACTCACCGGATGCCATCTTTATTGAAAACGAAGAGGGCATTGTGCTGGATGCCAATCCGGTGGCATGTGCCTTCCACGGACTGACCCATGAAGAGCTGGTCGGAAAACATATTGAGGATCTGGTTCCGGAAGACCAGCGAGAGAGCGCAAAGAGAGATTTTCCGAAATGGTTCACCGGAGAGCTGAAACGCTATGAGTGCATTTCGAGCGCAGCGGGTGGCCGGGAGGTTCCTGTGGAGGTGATCGGCGCGCCGTTGCAGTATGAGGATCAGCGGGCGGTGGTGCTCCAGGTGCGGGATATGACGGAGCGCAAGCGGGCGGAGCAGTCGTTGAAAGAGAGTGAATCCCGCTACCGCGAGCTGATTGAGGTGCAGAGCAGCTTAATTACCCGTCTGGATACAGAAGGACGGTTTACCTTTGTTAACGAGGCGTTCTGTCGGTTCGTGGGCCGTGACCGCGGCGAGCTGATCGGCGAATTCTTCCATCCCTATACCTATTATGATGATCTGGATCAGCCCCGGCAGGTAATGAAGGCTCTGATTAGCGGTGAGGAGCGGATGGTGGTAACGGAACATCGTATGCGTGCGCAAACGCATATCGCCTGGGTTCAATGGGAAGCCACGGCCATTTATGATGAATCCGGGTGCGTGGTGGAGATCCAAGCGGTAGGACACGACATCACAGAGAGACGGCGGATTAATGAGGCGTTGGAGGAGAGCGAACGGCGCCTGCGGTTCCTTTTTGAAGAGATCCCCCACATTGCTGTACACGGATATAACGAGGTTCATGAAGTGCTGTTCTGGAACCGGGCCAGTGAAGTGCTGTATGGCTTTTCGCGCGATGAGGCAACGGGGAAAAAGATTGAGGATCTGGTTATTCCGCCAGATCAGCGCGTTCAGGTTGCTGAAGCCATTGATCAGTGGGTGCAGACCGGTCAGCCGATGCCTGCCGGCGAGATGATGAAACGCCGATCGGACGGGCATCTCGTTCCGGTGTATTCTTCTCGTTTGGCAACCAGAAATGTGCGCGGCGAGCGCGAGATGTATGTGATTGATGTCGACCTATCTGAACTCAAACGGGCAAGCGAGGAGCTGGTGAAGGCAAAAAACTTTGCCGAGCGGGCCAGCCGGGCCAAGAGCGAATTTCTGGCAAACATGAGCCACGAAATCCGCACCCCGATGAACGGCGTGATGGGCATGACCCACCTCCTGCTGGATACGGGCCTGGATGATGAGCAACACGATCTGGCCGAGACCATTATGGAGTCCACTCAGGAGTTGCTAACCATTTTTGACGAGCTGCTTGATATTTCCCGTATTGAGTCGGGAGAGGTTCGCCTGAAGATGGAGCCCTTCTGCCCGCGGGAAACGGTTACGAAAGTGACACTTCTGTTTGCGGATCGCGCCAAGAAAAAAGGTGTTCATTTGGCGGTTGACGTTGATCCGGATGTTCCGCAGAAAATGATGGGCGATGCCGGGCGGGTTCGCCAGGTGCTGATTAATCTGGTTGGGAATGCGCTGAAATTCACTCATGAGGGAGAGATTCAGATCGGTTTGCGGGCGGAGAAAATCGAAAAGGGTTGGAATCTGATGGCGGATGTGAAAGACACCGGTGTCGGCATGACTCCGGATCTTCAGCAACGCGTGTTCGACAAGTTTACGCAAGGCGACACCTCCTCCACGCGGGAATTCGGTGGAGCCGGCTTAGGGCTGGCAATTACCAAGCAGCTGGTCGAGATCATGGGCGGAGAGATCTCAGTGATGAGTGCCGTAGGGGAGGGAACCCGGTTCAACTTTAATATTGTTCTGCCGCCTCTGGAAGAAGACGTGGTCTCCGCAACGGTCAAGCCGATCGATAAAAAACTGGTTGAACTGGCGGCGGAAATTCTGCTGGTTGAGGATAATCTGGTGAACCAGAAAGTGGCTACCGCCCTGATCCAGAAAATGGGATGCAGGGTAACTGTGGCGAACAACGGTGCGGAAGCCCTTGAGGTTCTCCCGGGCCAAAAATTCGACTTAGTCTTTATGGACTGTCAGATGCCGGTCATGGACGGGTTCGAAGCCACTCGCGCCATTCGGCAAATGGTCGGGGAGCTCCGCGATATCCCCATTGTGGCGATAACCGCTCACGCCCTGAAAGAGGATCGTCAGCGTTGTCTGGATGTGGGAATGGACGACTACCTCTCCAAGCCGGTACATCGCGACAAGTTGCTGGCCATTCTGCAGAAGTATTGCGGGTAGGGCTTGATATTCTCTGCGGGCTCCGTATATTGCCCGCTCACTTGGAGAGATGGCAGAGCGGTTTAATGCGTCGGTCTTGAAAACCGAAGAGGTGCAAGCCTCCGGGGGTTCGAATCCCTCTCTCTCCGCCAAAACCGCCTTTCGGCGGTTTTTTTATTATTGAGAGGGATGAAGAACGCTGGGTTCGAGAGGCGAAGCCGACTGCCCCGCTCGCAGGGCGGGGAGCACCGCAGGTGCGTCAATCCTTCTCCCTGTGCGCCGAAGCTTTAGCGAAGGCGTATCTCCGCCAAACTTTAAAACCGACTCATCACGGGTCGGTTTTTTTATTTGGACGGGTTTGTGATTCGCCCCATAAACAGGATTTTTCCGGATTTGTTTTCGCGGATCAGGAAAATAAAGGGCCGGTCGGCGCGGAACGTCACCGGTGGTGGATGGATCGAGGTGGTGCGCATAATAATCCCGGTGGCGGCCGCGGCTTCGGTGCCTTCTTCATTCACCTCCACAAACGCCTTGTGCACTACATCGGAAATAAACAGCGGCTCCGGGCTGATGCCGGAGAAATCGGCCAGCTGCGCGTCAAACGCGTCCGTCAACCCCAGAGCGGCTAGATCCCGCTTGAGCGAGGCAAAGGTCGACTCCACTTTGAAGCGCGGCAGAAACACATTCACATCGCGTTTGCGCATCCCCTTCGTGCAGGCATCCAGATTGCCGGGCGCAAAACATTCCTCGATGTGCTTCAGTCCGTTTTCGGCTTTTGGAAGAATCAGCAACATCGAAACCTCTTCGCCCTCATACGGAAGTTCCAAGGTTTGGAAACAATCGTTCTCACCATACGCAAAGCGGGTCTCTTTGAGCGGCATCATCGGAACCGGAACGCTTTCGTCGGGTGAAAGCCGGAAGGGGGCATCGACGGTCTGTTCGGGATCAAACGCATGCAGCCAGTCGCCCTTGAAATAGATCGCATTGACCAGCAGCAGGCGCGTCATGGCATTCACCGACCCGTCCGGAAGCAGATCCTGAATCTTGTCGCGGGTTTTTTCCTCCACCCACTGGTTGATTTTCAGTCGCTCGACCTCCGGCTGCCCCGCAAAATCCGCCGCCCGGATTTCTGCGTTGTGCTTTTTTGTGACCGCGTTTTTAAACGTTTCAAGGATTGCCGCTCCCTTCGGTTGCTGCTCCGTATTCACGGAGCCTCTCTCCCCTTGGTCGAGTGGAAAAGTTTGATCCACCCAGATCGCATTCGCGTTTTCCAGCGTCACATTTGTTCCAATGCTTGGAACCGACAGCGTCGGGGTGTCTGAATTTTCCAAACATTGGAAAAATTGGATGAGGGTATTCCCCGCCGCGCCTTCCTGCGTCATCGCCAGCGCGGCCTCGATGCTGGATGGTGAGAAAAACAGATTGCCTTTGGTTGTGCTCAGCTGTTGGTAGAGTTTAAAGGCGAAGTCGTTGGCTTGGGCGTGTAATGTCAGCAAGATTCCCATCAGGATTATTTTTTTCATTACTCCAATCCTCCATTACTCCGCAGTTGCTAAAGCAACTGCTAAAAAACAGGCCTCGAGATAACGCGGAATATCCACGTATTCATTCAGGTCATGCGCATGGTGGTTGCCCGCATCGAATGTGATAGTCGGAATGCCCTTTTCGTTCAGAATATTCGCATCAAGCCCGGCGTTGATCACTTGGGTGTACGCCTTGCGCCCCGCCTTTGGCGCGGCCTGCAGAAAGCGCTTCACTACCGGCTCGCTTTGTTTGAGCTTAAAGGCCCGGTAGTCGCTTTCCATAACGAAATCAACCGATCCGCATTCGCCGGCATCATTTTTCAGCCCGCGCGCGGCCGTCTCGAATGCATTTTTCCAAACAGTGGAAATTTTGTTCAGCGAGGCGACGCTGTGGCTGCGGCATTCGCCGGTTACGGTAAGCCGATCCATCACTTGATTATCCGCCTCGCCGCCATGGATCGTACCGACGTTGGCCGTGCCTTTGATCGATCCTTTTTCGATCCGTCCGAAATATCCCCTGGCCTTGGCATCGGCAATCGCATTGGCCGCAATAATCGCCGCGGAGATTCCTCCCTCGGGGTTTACCGCTGCATGCACGCTTTTGCCGTGAATCTCGGCCCGCCAGCGGATTGAGCCCAGCGCGCCGATCACGCCGCCGCGCTCGCCGCTTCCATCGAGATTAAAGCACATCGACGGATTGCCGCCATCCGCCGGTTCAAACGCTTTGGCTCCGTGCAGTCCGTTTTCTTCGCCGACCGGGAAGAGCAGGGTGATCGGCGGGCGGGGCAGACCGTTTTTCAGAATCGTCTGCGCCATTGTAACAATCGCCGCGACCGACGCGCGGTTGTCGCCGCCCAGCCCCGTTTTGCCTTCAGGAACAACCCGGTTGCCTTTTTTGATAGGCACCGCGCCCTGACAGATCGGCACCGTGTCCAGATGCGCCGAAAACATGATGCGCGGTGCTTTCATCGTTCCGGGAATTTTCACAATCAGATTGCCGATGGTAAAATGCTTCGGCAGACGGCTTTTTCCCTTAAACGAGAACCACGCCGCATTCGCCCCTGCGGCCATCAGTTGCTGTTGAACCACCTCCGCGACCGGCCCTTCGCCGCCGCTCGGTCCTTTGGCGGCCAGCAATTCCATCAGATTCTGTACCGCAGTTTGATTGTTAATATTTAATTTCAAAATTGTCCCTTTCCACAGGTGGAATGCGATCTCCGAGCGCGTTCAAAGCACGCTCGGAGATCGTGCTCCACCTTCATTAATCCAAAATTCCATTACTTCACTATTCCTCTTCCAAATTTATTCCTCGTTCAACTTCGCCTGCTTTGCGCAGTTCGCGTTTAACAATTTTGCCCGCCGCGTTTTTCGGCAGCTCATCCATAAAGATCACTTTTCTGGGTGTTTCGTGGCGTCCAAGGTGCAGCATGCAATACCGTCGAATTTCCCGTTCATCTGCCGGACAATCCTTGTTGAGAGCAACGAAGGCGACCGGAATTTCGCCGTGCATTTTGTGAGGCTCGCCGATCACGGCCGCTTCGCGCACCGCCTCGTGTTTGTAGAGCACTTCCTCCACCACGCGCGGGTAGACGTTCATGCCGTTAACGATCACCATGTCTTTGATGCGGTCGACGATATAAAAATAGTGATCTTCGTCTTCGGTGCCGATATCCCCGGTGCGGAACCACTCGCCGAAAAACGATTTGGCGGTTTCTTCCGGTTGCTTCCAGTAGCCTTTCATCACGTTTGGGCCGCGCACGCAAATTTCGCCCGGCTCGCCGGTCGGCACTTCGTTTCCGTCTGCGTCCAGGATCTTCATCTCCACGCCGGGAATGGCGAGTCCGACCGACAGCGGTTTGCGCAGCCCTTCAATCGGGTTAAAGCAGGTGACCGGTGAGCATTCGGTCGGTCCGTCGCCTTCATAGATCAACACGCCGAAGCGTTCCTCGAACTGCTTCATCACCTCGGCGGGCATCGCCGCGCCGCCCGATACGCAGAAGCGCAGTTTCTGGATGGCGGGCGTATATTTTTCCGGCAGGCGCAGCAACAGGTTGTACATGCTCGGCACGCCGAGGAACAGCGTCGCATCGGTTGCATCGATGATCTCTGCCGTCAGCGCGGGGTCGAATTTCGGCACGGGAACGAGCGACGAGCCGTGGAGCAGGGGGATGATCATTCCGGCCATCGAGGCGAAGGCATGAAACATCGGCAGCACAACCAGGAAGCGTTCGCTTTCCGGCCGCAGCTTCAGTGCCTCGCCGGTGGAGAGCGCATCACTCACCAGATTGCGGTGCGTCAGCATCGCGCCCTTCGGGTGGCCGGTGGTGCCGGAGGTGTAGATGATCACAGCAATCGACTCGGGGTCGATTGTAGCGGTCAGGGATCGGGGGTCAGAGGTCAGAAGTTCTTCAAGAGAGAGGTCGGCTGTATCGGAGCGCTTCTGTCCGATGCAAATCCAGTTCTGAATTTGGGGCAGCATGGAACGGATGGCGCTGACCGCCGGGGTGAATGGGTCGAAGTAGAAGAGCATTTTCACTTCGGCATCGTTGAGTATCCACGCGACTTCTTCGGGGTTGAGCATCAGATTGATCGGCACAACGGTTGCGCCGGCTTTCTGGATGCCGAGGTAGATGGCGACGAAGGCGGCGCTGTTGATGCCGTAAAGTCCGATGTGATCGCCCGGCTTCACGCCGCGCTCAATCAGGCCGGCGGCGATGGCATCGGACTGTGCGTCGAGTTCGGCATAGGTGACCGTCTGCTGCGGGGTGACAATGGCCGGGCGGTCGGCAAATTGTTGCGCCGCCTCGCGAAAATGCTCAGGTAGTGATTTTGTTTTCATGAACGGGAGGATACTGAACTCGCTCTGCCTAAGCACCTGTTTTTTTAACCGCTAATGGCCGCTAATTTGCGCGATGCCGTCGCTTCGCGTCAGCCTCACTGAACCATTCCCTTCGGTCATTATTTGCTGTGCAAATTATGCGTCGCTTTGCTCGCGCGTGTCCAATGGTTGGGAAAATTACGTCTGGTTTTTTAAATATTGAAAAAATTTCGATCTCAAAGTCACAAAGAAAGAAAGGAACGAATTTTAATCGCACCTTTTCAATAAGCCCTTACAATGAACGCCGTGTTT
>JACNKZ010000003.1 GCA_014381785.1 Kiritimatiellota bacterium | reverse complement strand
CAGTAGCGCTGCTTGGCTTCGAACTTTTCGCCGGGCGGCATGGATTCTTCGCGGAAGCGGCGTGCTTTTTCCGGATCGAAGCAGAGGTTGAACTGGTCTTCCCAACGGAACTCGAAACGAGCCAGACTGATGGCATCGTCGCGATCCTGTGCGTTGGGAATGCCTTTGGCGAGGTCGGCGGCGTGCGCGGCGATTTTATGCGCCACCACGCCCTCACGCACATCTTCTTTGTTCGGCAGGCCCAGATGTTCTTTCGGGGTCACATAGCAGAGCATGGAGCAGCCGTACCATCCGATCAGGGCGCCGCCGATGGCGCTGTTCATGTGGTCGTAGCCGGCAGCGAGGTCGGTGACCAGCGGCCCGAGGGTGTAGAAGGGCGCTTCGAAGCACTCTTCGAGTTGTCTATCCATGTTCTCTTTAATTTTGTGCATCGGTACGTGACCGGGGCCTTCAATCATTACCTGGCAGCCGTGCTTCCAAGAAAGTTGTGTGAGTTCGCCCAGCGTTTTGAGTTCGCCGAACTGCGCGGCGTCGTTGGCGTCGGCCAGACAGCCGGGCCGCAGGCCGTCGCCGAGCGAGTAGGTGATGTCATATTTCTGCAGGATCTCGCAGATTTCTTCAAAATGCGTATAGAGGAAGTTTTCTTCGCCTTTGTTTTGCATCCACTGGGCGAGGATCGATCCGCCGCGGCTGACAATGCCCATCAGGCGTTTGTTGGCTAGTGGAACGTGTTCGCGCAGCACACCGGCGTGGATGGTGAAGTAGTCGACGCCTTGTTCAGCCTGTTCAATCAGGGTTTCTTTGTAGACATCCCAGTTGAGCGCGTTGACGTCGCCGTCCACTTTCTGGAGTGCCTGATAGAGAGGCACGGTGCCGATGGGGGTCGGGCAGTGGCGCAGGATCGCTTCGCGCGTTTCGTGGATTTGTTCGCCAGTGGACAGATCCATCACCGTGTCGGCACCCCAGATGACCGACCAGCGCATTTTTTCGAGCTCTTCGTCGATGGAGGAGCCGAGCGCGGAGTTGCCGATGTTGGCGTTGATTTTGGTGCGGAATTTTCGGCCGATAATCATCGGCTCGCATTCAGGGTGACAGCGGTTGGCGGGGATAACGGCGCGTCCGGCAGCCACTTCGTCGCGCACCATTTCCGGTTCAACGGATTCGCGGATGGCGATGAATTCCATTTCCGGTGTAATCGTTCCGGCGCGGGCGAATTCAAGCTGGGTGGCGTGGTCGCGTTCGGCGATCCAGTCGGCGCGCAGGGCGGGCAGGGCGGGCAGCGGGCCGTCAGTCTGCGGGCCGGAGGTGTCGTAGACCCGGATCGGTGCGTTGAATCGTTCCTGCGATCCGTCCTCGTTGAGCGTATGCGCCAGTTCAATTTCGCGGAAGGGAACCCGAAGGTCGGGACGCGAGCCGGTCACATAGACTTTGCGTGAATGCGGAAAAAAAGTGTCGGTATTCATGTTGGTCTCTCAAGGCGGGAAGAGGAGACCGTTTTGGCGGTCCGCTTCCCTTCGCGGCATTATCCGCGCAGGTTCAAAGGGTTCATTCTCAGCTTCCCGGTGTTCCGGTTCGCGCCCCTAGCAAGAATGGAACTATATCGCTTCAGGTTAAGGAGCAAAGCCTTTTCAGAACGATATTTTCCATTGCAGGGTCGCTTTGCGATCTTCGCTGTTCAACTCGGTTTCATAGTTTGCTTCGAAACCGGTTCCAGGAAGGCGAAGCGAGCCGCCGACTGGCTGATATTTGCCGGTTGCCGGGTCTTTAATGATTAGTAGATGCACCGAAGGTAGCGGTTTTCCTGGAAAAAGACGGGGCATAACCCAGTCGCTGCGCAGGCCGACCGGGGAAGGGCCCCTGTTCTGGAACGGGCCGGATACCGTGGTATAGCTGCCGGTGCGGCTCTCCAGCATTCCGGGCAGCGATTTGCTTAGGAGCCGTTTTGGGAGCGGGGTGCTTTCCTTCGGTTGAATGAAGGTGTCCGGCCGCTGGTTTGTCGTTAAATTCCCCCTGAAGTTCAGGGGTTTTTCCGATGAAAACGGCGCCAGCTCCTTTAGCGGTTCAGAGGGTGCGGGTGGTTGAAATCGCGATGGTTCGGGGCGGGGTGTCGCTTGCGGAAGAAAATGAATCAGGCCGGTCATCCCGGAGAGGACGAGCAGAAGCAGCAGAATGGTGGTTTGGCGGCGCATCGCAATTTTTCTTTTATTCCAGGATTTCAGTGAAGTGATTGAAGTATAGTGTTGTCAATCGGAACAGTAAATGGAAAGCTTTGAGCTCACCTTTAGGCGGGTAAATACCCCTTCGTTTTAGTAAGGAGATTCGAACAATGAGTAAGATAGCAATTAAAGAGGATATTTTCTGGGTTGGGGTGAAGGATCCGGATCGCGATGTGTTCGACGGCCTGCTGCCGCTTCCTCAGGGAACCACCTACAATTCGTATGTCGTCGTCGGCTCTGAAAAAACCGCACTGATCGATACGTGTGAGCCGGAGTTTTTTGACACGCTGATGGGAAACCTCGCGGGGATTGAAAAAATCGATTACATCGTTTCGCATCATGCCGAGCAGGACCATTCCGGCTCCATTCCGCTTCTGCTGGAGAAATTCCCGGAATCCACGCTGGTGTGTCTGGAGAAGAACAAACAGCTGTTGCAGGATCTGATGACGATTCCAGACGACCGGGTTCTGATTGTTGAAGATGAAGGCGAAATCTCGCTCGGCAACAAAACGATTCGGTTTATGTTCTGTCCGTGGGTTCACTGGCCGGAAACCGCGATCACCTATATTCCTGAAGATAAGGTTCTGTTCCCCTGCGACTTCCTCGGCTCCCACTACTGCTGGGATGAGATCTTTGCCGGTGATGATCCGATCGTCTACAAAGGGGCCAAAGAGTATTACGTGCAGATCATGATGCTCTATTCGCGCATGACCGCTAAACATCTTGACCGCATCAACGCGCTCGATATCGAATACATCTGCCCAAGTCACGGCTCGGTCTATGATAAGCCGCAAATCATCCTCGACCTGTACGAACAGTGGATGCGCGGCGCCCCGAAAAATCTGGCCCTGATCTGCTACGTTTCGGCGCACGGCAGTACAAAGATTATGGCCGAACAGCTCAAAACCTCGCTCGAAGAGCGTGGTGTGGCTGTGGAACTGCATGATCTGGTCACTGTGCCGCTTAACGA
>JACNKZ010000022.1 GCA_014381785.1 Kiritimatiellota bacterium | reverse complement strand
AGAGGCGCAACGGGAATAGGAGTTTTTTTGTCTTTACCTAACCGGGCTTAATGGTTGTTCGATCCGTTTTATCTGTATACGTCTCGGCGATTGCCCACTTTAACCACACACACAATAAGTCGGTCATCTTCAATGGTGTAAAGGATGCGATAGCTTCCCTGACGGATGCGGAAACGTTCCTGTCCAGAGAGTTTCTTTGATTGTGGAGGCCGGGGGTCGTTTGCAAGTTGTTGGATGGCGGAAAGGATCCGCTGAACATCCTTTTTCGGGATGTTTTTCAAATCCTTCGCAACAGATTTTTTAATGACGATCTTATAGGATGCCATCGCGCTTCAGTCCTTTCACAAAGGTTTCAAATTCGAGAACGGGTTCGCTTTCCCGTTCATCGAAAATTGCGAGATCGCCAAGATCTTCCGCGAGTTCATCGCGCACAGCTGCGTTGATCAACTCGGAAACCGATTGTGAAGTTTCTATGGATTGTAAGCGAAGTGCTTTGTGCAGGGCAGGGTCGAGATAAACAGTGGCTCGTTTTGTCATTGTACTCATAGGGCTCTCCTAGCTTTTTCAGAAGGGTAGCGCTGTAACGCCACAACGTCAAGACGTTATGTTTTCAGATCGAACGTTACTCATGACCCGCTTGGGAATCAGACTTTGACCGGATCGCCGGGCGTTGTCCAAGTAGGGTCCATGAGCTGGTTACCCGCTTCGCGGGTGGTGAACCAAGGTTCTGCATCCAACCCTAAAAACCAAAAAGGCCAGTCTTTCGACTGGCCTAATTTGGTAGCGGGAGTTGGATTTGAACCAACGACCTTCAGGTTATGAGCCTGACGAGCTACCGGGCTGCTCCATCCCGCAATCACTTGCAAGTCGAGGAAGATAGACTTTTCGCGGAGAGTTGCAAGGGCTTTCTGATAAAAATCTAACTCTTCCGCTGCCGAACCGCCTCATACAGCAGAATGGCGGCAGAAACCGAGACATTGAGCGAATCGTTTTTCCCAAGCATTGGAATTTTTACCTCTGAATTTTCCCCACCCTTGGAAACTGTACCGCAGGCGTCCCGCCTGCTTTTCCAAACATCGGAAAGTCCCTGATCTTCCGCCCCGACGACAATCGCCAGCGGACCGCTCAGGTCGCAATCGGTGAACACGGCCTCAGCATCCGGCACCGCGGAAAGAATCCGAATGCCCCGCTCCTTCAGAAACGCCATCGTTTCTTCGGAGGTCGCTTCCGCCACCGGCAGATAGAAGAGTGTGCCGATGCTGTTGCGGACTACATTCGGGTTGTTCAGATCGGTCACCGGATTGCAGACAATCACCGCATCCGCGCCCGCGCCGTCGGCGGTGCGCAGCAATGCGCCAAGATTTCCCGGCTTTTCAATTCCCTCCGCCACCAGAACTAGCGGGTTATCCGAAAGCTCCAACTCGTCGAGCGTCCGCCCGATCAGCGGCCCGACCGCCAAAATACCATCTGGCCCTTCTCTGTATGATATTTTTTCAAATACCTGTCGTGAACACTGAAAACATTCGCGTTCATTCGCGTTCATTCGCGGTTCACTTTTCCGAAGTTCGGAACAAACCCAAATTTCTTCCGGTTGCCAGCCGTTTTCGATGGCGCGGGAAACTTCGCGCGCGCCCTCAATCACGGTCTGCCCCTCGTCGCGGCGAAACGACGCCTTGCGCTGGAGCTTGACGATCCGCTTCACGCGGTCATTTTGCAAACTGGTGATCTCTTCCATAGCGAACAGAATTAGCGTAGACTGCGGTTTCATGAAACAAAAAACGGAAGTCCTGTTGTTGTCCGCCCTGCTCGCCGGCAGCGCGTTTGCGCAACTGGATATTCCCAACGCCGGAAGAATCCGGATCGACGGAAATCTGTCGGACTGGCGATATGCCTCGTGGATACCGATAGAATCGGTCATTACCGGCACACCGACAAACATCTCCAATGCGGTCTGGTCTCTCTCCTGGGACGAGGACGGCATCATTTATATTGCCGTTCAATATGACGACTCAGATGTTGTATTGAAAAAAAATGCCAACATGTTCGATTGCATCGAACTGTATGCCCGTGGCGACACCGGCAGTGACCCATTGGATTTTTATAAAACGCAGACCAGTGCCCAGAGTTACCTGTTCGGGCTGTACGAAGATCAAACAACAGAATGGCTTCAAATGGGCCCTTTCAAGGAGCTTCCGAAACACAACCCGATCAACGTCGCGGTTACGCTTGGGGGGAACCATTTTATTTATGAGGCCGCGGTGCAACTCTACGACACCTTTGATCCAAAGGATGAAAACGAATCCAGCGAATCTGAAATCTATGCGGAGAGAGAAATCGCGTTCGACATCGCCATTATTGACGTTGGCAAAGACGGCTCCGGAGGCATCCTCGGCTATAACGACCGCAAAAAGCGCGCAGGTGCCGACCAGATTGCCGAGCACACACTAGAGGAATGATCCTACTCTGCAAGCGCGGCGTTAATCTCTGAAGTCAGCTGAGCGTCGAGATCTGCAGCAAACCCGGTGTGAGTCGCCTTGATCATACCGTCTTTACCGATAATCACGGTGTGCGGGATTCCGCTCACACCAAAGGCCTCACTCAGCGCACCGTCATCCAGAGCAACCGGCAGGGAAAGCCCGGCATCTTTGAAGAAACCTTGCACCGTTTCGGCATCCTCGCGCAGGTTAACCGCATAGAAGACGACATCGCTGCCGGCAAAATGATCCGCCACAGCCTGCACCATCGGAAGCCCTTTTCGGCAGGGCCCGCACCAGCCGGCCCAGAAATCGAGCACGACAACCTGTTGTCCGACGTGGCTTGAAATCTGCACTGCCGTACCGTCCAGAAGCTTGAGAGTGCCTTCCGGCGCCGGGCCAGTCGGTTGCTGCGCCTTCTGCTCGGCTTCCATCGCGGACTTTTTCTGCATATTCTCCATGGCAATCAGCTGTCCGGCCTGCGCAAAGCGCACCAACAGATCAGCCGGAAGCTGCGAACAGAATTTCATCCGGCCGCTATTGAGATAGCCGCTCATCACCACTGGCTCGGCACCTTTCATAACGGCGGTGAACTTTTCAAACATTGCCGAAGCTTCAGGAACCTCTCCCATGAATGAAGAGATCAACCCAAAATATCCACCCATGTCAAAGTCCGCATAATACATTCCGCCCGACGGGAAAGCCGCCCGGGCGGCAAGCTGCGAAACCGGAGCCCCGCCGCTGTTCAGCTTCTCAATCACTTTTTCAACAGCGCCCTCACCCGAGGTATAAATCAAAACATCTTTATAAATCGCTAAATCAAAGCTCATATCGCCCATCATGGCCTTCATGGCCTCGGCCTGCTCCGGCGGAATATTTTCCATCTCAAAATCCATCTTCAGCTGATGGACATTCACGTCGGCAACCTTGCGCGTATTTTCTTTAAAATCAACCGACATAGGCATCCCCATCGATTGATACAGCTTGAAACAGCCCGCTTTCTCCAAATCTGCCGAGATGTTTCGTAGCGCCTCCATCAACGACGCCTCATCTTTCACATCTTCAAGAATCGTAAATCCAACCGGATTGCCGCCTTCCGTGAAGACCGATTCACAAACCGTTGACCCCATCGCCTTCATCCAGCGCGTCATATACTCTGTCCACTGAGCCACCATCGCCGGATCGAGATCCATCACTTCAGAAAGGTTTGCGGCCTCTCCACTGAAAAACTCAACCAGTGCATCCGGATTGCGCATGCAGAATTCCATTTCGATCACACCATCCGGAAGCATTTCAGACTGAACCAGCGGGTTATAATCGTTGAGAGCAGGCGCGTTGCAATAGGCGGCAAAACGACTGCCGCCCACAGGTTGCAGGATTTTGCTCAGATGAATTCCACCAGCGACCGGCTTAAGCGTTGTCTCCACAGACTCAACCTGACGACCGAGGGAAAGGAAAACCTGCAGTTCCGCCTTTAGAATTTGCTGCGTATTCATTACATCATTCGAGACAGCAGCCTGTTCCATTTTTACCAGCATCTGCTGGAGTCCCTCAGTAATCCGCTTCTCATTTTCAGCAATCAGGGCCGACGGCTTCAGCGAAATTCTAAGCGAAGGATCTCGTTTCGCTTCCAGCAGATCTGCCTGAACCTTGACAGCCAGCAGTCCTGCCGCCACGAGCTGCGCTTCATCGTTGGCGATCAGCAGCAATCCGTCCTGCTGCTTGGCAACCAGCCCCATCGACTGCACGCTCTGAACATACGATACGACTTGAGTCGATTCCACTTCAGCCACCGCGAACACATTCGACGGATTCAGCATCACCACCGCCAGCCCTTTGCCCGGTGCGAAGCCTGTCAGTTCAGGGTCACCGAGTTTACTGCCCAGCATCGTCTTCAGCATCGGGCCGCCCATCATCGGCGCAATCTGCGAAACAACGGTACCCGTTTCATCGAGAAAACCAGGAAGATCGGAAATGGTGAAAGTAACCATCGCTTCGTCCAGCGAGGCGGGCGCTTCAATCGGCGGTCCGACATCAACCGGCTTAGCAGGCTCCGTCGCAACGGCGAATCCAGCCAGAAGAAGAATGGACAGTACAGCGGACAGACAACGCACAGACTTCATAATGCACCTCTCTTTAAGGAAACAAACCAACTCAGCAGAAGCTTGAGTATAAAGAAACCGCGCATCCCGGCAATACGTTATTTAACTTTTCCAAGAATTGGAAACCCGGCTGCGAATTTTTCCAATGTTTTGAAAAATCAGATTTCGTAATCGCAGACGGCGCGGCCGGCCACCAGTGGCTTCACAAAGGCGACCACATCCTGATGTTCCGGATGGGCCTGATAGGTCGCAAGATCCGCATCTGAATTAAACTCGCTAGTTAGCGACATTGTTCCGTTGTCGTCATCAATACCGACTTCAATATTCAGCAGCTGCGGAATTTTTCCATTCAGCGCCATGAGCCGGAGCTTCATCTCCGTCTTCTGCGCATCCGTCACATCATCCTTCATCGGCCAGACCACAATGTGCTTAATCATTTCATTCCCCCTTACAGCGCATGTTTTTTAGACAGGATTACAGGATGAACCGGATCAATCCACTACTCCCATACTCCATTACTCCATCAATCCATATACACAAGATCCATATTCTTCGCGGCGGCGACTTCGTCGAGGCGGCCGACCGGCGTGGTGACCGGCGCGTTATGAAGCGCATCGGGATCAGTTTTGGAGAGTTCCGCGATTTCGATCATGTCCGCGCAGAAGGCGTCGAGCGTCTCCTTGGTTTCGGTTTCGGTCGGCTCAATCATGATGGCCTCCGGCACGTTAAGCGGAAAATAAATCGTAGGCGCGTGGTATCCGCGGTCGAGCAGTGCCTTGGCCAGATCGAGCGTGTGAACCCCCTCACCCAGCGACTTCCCGCTGAAAACACATTCGTGCAAACAGCGTCCCGGCGTAACCGCCGCGAAATGCGGGCGCAATTTTTCCTGCACATAGTTGGCGTTGAGCACGGCGCGGTCACTGGTGCCGCGCAGTCCTTCACGGCCGAGCATCAGCAGGTAGGCGTAGGCGCGCACGAGGATGGAAAAGTTGCCGTAAAACGGGGCGATATAACCGATACTTTTGGGCTGATCATAGTCGAGCGTATAGGTTCCGTCCTTGGTTTTAGCCACGCGCGAAATCGGCAGATAGGGCCGCAGCTTTTCGCAGACACCGACGGGGCCGGTGCCCGGCCCGCCGCCACCGTGCGGTGTGGAGAATGATTTGTGCAGATTCAAATGGCACAGATCAAAGCCGAGCTCGCCGGGCTTAATACGACCCATAATGGCGTTGAAGTTGGCTCCGTCGTAATACATCAAACCGTCGACCGCATGCACCGCGTCGATGATCTCTTTCACCCGCGGATTAAACACGCCCAGCGTACTTGGCAGCGTCAGCATGACACCCGCGGTTTCGTCGTTCAGCGCCGCTTTGAACAGATCAATATCCATGTCGCCGCTGGCGTCAGACGGAACGGTCACCACATCGTACCCGCCGAGCGCCGCGCTGGCCGGATTGGTTCCGTGCGCCGAGTCAGGAATAATGATGTGCGTCTTATGGTTGCCGCGGTCGCGGTGATAGGCCGCCATCATCATCACAGCGGTCAGCTCGCCGTGCGAACCGGCCAGCGGCTGAAGTGTAAATTCGGCCAGACCGGTAATCTCTGAAAGCAGCCGCTCTGTATTGTACAAAATCTGCAGCGAACCCTGTGTGAGCAGTCCGCCGTGACGCAGCTGCGGCCAGAGCGGATGGGTTTCGCACAGCTCCGGCATGGCAGCGGCCTTTTCGCAGGCGCGCGGGTTGTGCTTCATCGTACAGGAGCCCAGCGGATAAAAATGGGTGTCGACCGAAAAGTTCAGGCGCGACAGCTTGGTGTAGTGGCGCACCACCTCGCTCTCCGACACCTCCGGAAGCTCGGCCAGCTCACCGCGAAGAAGCTCCGACGGCACCATCTCTTCCGGCGAAATCCGATCCTCCGGAATCCGCACCCCGCCCCGCCCCGGTGAACTCTTTTCAAAAATTAATTTCATATCCAACCGCCTTTTAACCACTAATCTTCACTAATTGACACTAATCAACAAAACCCAGCGATATCGTTAACTTTTCCAATTTATCAGGACCATCAACACCTGCGCTGTAAATTATCTTTTTCTGAGGATCATACCCGAAAGAACCTTCTTCAGCATAAAAGTCGCAGGGCAACTCCGGAAGGTATTCTGGAACAAGCTCCTCTAACTGGCCCGGCAGCGCACCGGAATCCATGTAATGGTGCCACAAAGCCAGATAGACCTGAACTAAGTCATCTTTGGTAAGGCTAAGAGAAATACCCCTGACAACGGAATCAAAAGAAGGCGTGATCGTTTGAAGCACTATCTGGTTTACTAGGTCGCCAGAACAATACAGCCGAAGTGCCTCTACACTTGAAACGTCATCTGCAGTCAGCAAAAAACCTTTGTTGGGCTGAATATTGGGATCCTCGATGCTCTGCACGGTTTCATGAAAATATTTAGCCAAATATCCCAGCACAACGGATTCATTGTAAACATAGCGTCCAAACCCAAAAGAACACTCAAGGGCGCACTCCAGGTCATCGTTCACAAGTCTCACTGCCGATTTTGAAGAACAATACTCGGCCCGAATCATATGCACCCAATTATTAGTTTTACCCAACGTCAAAAGCATCTTCTGAATTTGATCATAATCAGCATCAGAAAATGTTCCTTTTGACAAATGGGCGACAAACAAATCTTTAGCCATACGGTTCAAGACCAGCCCCATTGCTCCGGTAATAAGATTATGCCCGCCAGAGTTAATCATCTGCCCAACCCGCATATGCGACTCCAAACAATCCAGTGCTTCTGAATGATTTCCTTCACGAATCAGGTTCTCAATCTGACACAGAGAGAGATTGCCTATAGAAATCAAACCTGACACCCGCAGTCCTTTCTGAGCAATCAAAGGAACACCGTCTTCCAAAGGAGCCTGACAATACTCATATCCGGCAACTGAATAGAATGTATTCAAAACATCTGGGTTCTCTTCGACGAACTGATGATATGCATTTAGATTTTCATCAGAAGGAATATGATTCGTTACGCATAAAACATCTGAATCCAAATCGCTCTCATCAACCGCCTGCCGCACTTTTTCCAGAGCAAAATACCCATTTATCTCATCCGGAACATTTTTGAACTCAACAATCAGATCTTTGTCGTAAACTTCAACTTCACGGGTCACATAGAAGAACCAAGCCGCTCCTGCGACTACGATAATCAGGAACAACCCGACAAGCGACAAGCAGCCGATCTTGAATCCTTTCAAGCAGCCCCTGTTTTTAGATTTTTCGCTGTCAGTCATTTTTTCTGTCTTCGGAGGTAGCGCGACGTTTCCAATGCTTGGAAATTCTATAGCCGCGCACGGCGGGCGCGGTCATCGCCCGCACCTACAGATTCCAAACCTTGGAAACCCTCATCCTGTCGATCCTGTTATCCTGTCAAAAACTCTTTTCTTTGCGTTCTCTGTGTTCTTTCGCGGTTAAACATTTTTTCCGATGTCTCATTTCCTGTCTTTCAAAAACTGCTGCCCCTTTTCCGTCAGGCGGTATTTCTGTTTGGTGCTTTTTGGTTTATCAGGAAGCGTCATCTTAATGACCCCCGCATCTAGGGCGGGTTGCAGATATTCCCGGCTGAAATGCATGCGATCTTTCAGTCCGAGAATTTTCATCATATCCGTCCGTGATAGCTCTCCCTGTATTGCACCAATCACAACCTCTACATGCGGGGTAACATGCGGGGTAACATGCGGGGTAACATGCGGGGTAACATGCGGAGTGACATGCTCATCGACTGGTGCCTCTCTTGGTGGTTTACCGAGCGCAACATGGCTGGGATAGAAAACTGTCTGAAAACCACCGGAAAAGTTCTCGAATTCGGGTTCAGGCAGTCCGGCGTCCACACAGGCATTAATCACCCGTTCAATGCCGCTACCGTATTGCTCGATCATCCCCATGTCATAAAACGCCTGCGCAATAAGGCGGTTGCGCGGTTTGGATGAGTGGTTCGGACGCAACAGCTCCTCGACCGTCATTCCGAACGGGAGAAACCCGGGGCTCCAGATTTGAAGCGACTGGTCATAGACTTTGATCTGTATATCGCTGAGATCGCCGTAGTCGCGGTGGCAGACCGCATTCGTCAATGCCTCGCGCAAAGCCATCAGCGGATAATCCCAAACATCGTCGCGCTGCGACTTACCGGAAATAACGGACTGCACGTTGATATGTTTTTTGATGAAGTCCAGAGAGTCCTCAATCTGGTCGATGATGGAGCCGCGAATAAAGCGGTCATCCATAATCTGCACCGCTCCGCGAATTTTTCCGGCATGAACCACGGCCTGAGAAAACGGAGACTGCGGATTTTTTCCGAAAAGCAGAACCGCCGCCCTTGTAACTTCGCGCTCACTGCGGATCAGCTCCAGCTTATGCAGAATCGCAACCGGATCATCATTTTCAGAAAAGGATCGTCTACCGCTGTTCACGGCCCGCGTCATATAAAGCCGAACTTGATCCATATCCAGATCTTTGAGCGTTTTTCCTTCGATCAAAAGAGCATCAGCACTCTGCCCGGTGCATTGCAGATGCACTTCAGCAATCTCCGCCGGAGTCATTTGCCGGGTCGTGCTTCCGGAACGTTTAAAACAGCGTCCGCGCACGGCAATTGGCTTTAGCGGATATTCAGGAACCCTCAGCACAACAACATCTCCACCATCCAACAACATCTTTTCGGCATCTGGAATCACAGATGGCTCGGTCGCGTTGGAAATCCGGTTCACCATATCGCGAAGCACCTCATCTGAAAATGAAGTGCCCATGACTTTTCCAGCATTCGACACGCCGATCACAATCCGACCGCCGCGCGTATTGGCAAACGCCGCCGCCGTTTCAATCACATCCTGATTAAACGACGGCTTAAACTCCAGCGTCTCGCTCTCGCCCTGCGCTATGACTGTTTCAATCGGCTCCATCTATTTCCTGATTCTTCTTCCCTCGTCTGGAAACGCGACGAGGACGTCGCGCCTATATTTTCCAATGTTTGGAAACTCCCATCCTGTCGATCCTGTTATCCCGTCCAAAAAATAATTTTGTCGTCCATGATTTTGTAAAATGTTTTAAAGCACGGCCTCCAGTTTCGCGGCTAAAATATCGATTTCCTTCTTCGTCCGTTTTTCAGTGAAGGCGAAGAGCA
This sequence comes from Kiritimatiellota bacterium, assembly GCA_014381785.1. Lineage (GTDB taxonomy): Bacteria > Verrucomicrobiota > Kiritimatiellia > Kiritimatiellales > Tichowtungiaceae > Tichowtungia. The sequence continues at coordinate 6,660 of JACNKZ010000022.1, read as the reverse complement.
GGACGTTTTCCATGCCTTCGTAGTAGCGGCCGGCGGGGAAGCCGGCGGCGATGCCCTCTTCAATCAGGTCGCTGACGACCTCGCTGGCGTCTTTAGGAAGTTTGAGAGCGAACTCATTAAAGAACGGCCGGTCGAACAGCGGCTCGACGCCGGGAATGGCTTTGAGGCGAGTCCAGGCGTAGCCCGCGCGATCCATGCACTGGCGGGCGACATCGGCAAAGCCGTGTTTACCCATTAAGGAAAGGTAGACAATCGAACGCAGTGCGCACAGCTGCATGTTGGTGCAGATGTTGGAGGCGGCCTTTTCGCGGCGGATGTGCTGCTCGCGCGCCTGGAGGGTCAGCACATAGCCGCGGCGGCCCTGGTCGTCGGTAGTGGCGCCGACAATGCGGCCAGGCATATTGCGAACCAGCTTTTTGCGAGTCGCCATAAAGCCGAGGTACGGCCCGCCGAAGGAGAGCGGCAGGCCGAGGCTCTGCCCTTCGCCGGTCACAATGTCCGCGCCCATTGCGCCAGGCGTTTTGATGAGGCCGAGCGAAACCGGATAGGCTGACAGCACAGAAATCGCTTTCACCGCGTGGATATCTTCAATGAGGTCGGTCAGATCGTCGATGCACCCGAAAAAGTTGGGGTTTTGAATCAGCACGGCGCCGACGTCGGTGGTGAGCGCCGCTTTAAAAGCCGCACGGTCGGCAACGCCGCCAGAGAGCGGAATTTCCTGATATTCAATTTTCAGGTTGCGGGTGTAACTGCGGAGCATGGTGCGATAGATCGGGCTGACGCCGGTGTCGACCAGCACGCGGTTGCGTTTGGTGATGCGCAGGGCCATCATCATCCCCTCGAAAAGCGCAGTGCCGCCGTCGTAAAGCGAGGCGTTGGACACCTCCATGTCGGTCAGGCGCGCAATGGCGGTCTGATATTCGTAGGCCGCCTGCAGCGTGCCCTGCGCGGCCTCCGGCTGATACGGTGTGTAGGCGGTGAAGAACTCGCCGCGCGAGGTGAGCGAGTCGACTGCGGCGGGAATAAAGTGGTCATAAAAGCCCGCTCCGCAGAAATTGGTCAGGTCGCTCGAGTTCTTGCGCGCGATCTTACGAATATGCTGCATCATTTCCATTTCGGACAGGCCGTCCGGCACATTAAACGAATCGGTCTGGAAATCGGCGGGGATCAGATCGAAAAGATCATCAAAACTCTTCGCATTGACAGCGTCGAGCATCGCCTTTTCATCCGACGGACTGGTACAGGCAAACGGTGTGTGGGACATAGTTTATCTCTCTTGGAATGATTTAAGTTAGACAGCCTATGGATGCTCTATTAGGGTGTCAACCTCACAACAAACAAGAGTGTCGAATGTCGGGTGTCGAGGGGTAAGCATGAGCAGGAACCGCATTGAAGATTTCGGGCCGTATCAGGATGCCGTTACGTTGTTTGACCTCGTCGTTGAAGACATGAATACACTGCGTGACGATCCGCGCTGCTACCGACTAATTGGGCAGCAAATCGGAAGCGCCGACTCCATCTGCGCAAATATGGACGAAGGATATGGACGCATAAGCCGCACCGAATACATCCGTTTCCTTGATATTGCAAGGGGATCTGCCCGCGAAACTCTCGGCCGCTACAAACGCCTGAAACACTGGCTCCCACAGGAAACCATTGATGCCCGCGTTCAACTCACAGATGGGATCATCGCTCGACTAACCACAACAATTAAAACACTCAAAGAAAACAACCGCACTTGATTCACGACACCCGACATCCGACACTCGACACCTAACCACAAAAACTTTTAGAGAGACCGCCATGATTAAAGAAGCAATCCAAAAGCTAATCGAAGCAACCGAGCTCACCCGCGATGAAGCCTATGCCGCCCTGACCGACATTATGAGCGGCGACGCCACCGACACGCAGATCGGCGCGTTCCTGACCGCTCTGCGGATTCGGGGCGAAACACCCGATGTGATCGCCGGCGCCGCCCAGGCCATGCGTGAAAATATGGTGAGAATTCGCTGCGACGACCCGCAGGCCGTCGACATCGTCGGTACCGGCGGCGATGGCGCGCACACCTTTAACATTTCCACCACCTCAGCCTTTGTCACGGCTGGCGCGGGCGTTACGGTTGCCAAACACGGCTCCTACGGCGTCTCCAGCAAATGCGGTGCCGCCAATGTACTCTCCGAGCTGGGCATCTATATTCAATGTACCCCGCAGCGTATGGAAGAATGTCTGACCGAAATCGGCATCGCCTTTCTGTTTGCCCCCGCCCTTCATCCGGCCATGAAGCACGTGATGGGTCCGCGACGCGAACTCGGCATCTGGAGCCTGTTTAACATTCTTGGCCCGCTCTGCAATCCGGCTGGAGTCAAAAACGGCATTCTCGGTGTCTTTAAACCGGAACTGGTTTCGGTCGTTGCCGACGCCTGCGCTCAGCTGGAGGTGGACTATCAGTTTGTGGTGCACGGCAATGATGGACTGGATGAATTCACCACCACCACCACCACCACGGTCACCGAAATTCGGCGAGGAAAACTGGAAACCTATGAAGTTCAGCCCGCCGGGCTTGGCCTGCCGATGGCAACCGCCGCCGACCTGACCGGTGGCGAACCGGCCGAGAACGCCGCGATCACCCGCGCCATCCTCAGCGGCGAAAAAGGGCCGAAACGCGACATCGTCCTGCTCAACGCCGCCTTCGCCATTATGGCCGGCGGCAAGGCCGACTCTCCACAGGAAGGCATTGCCGTCGCCGCGGAGTCGATCGACTCCGGCGCCGCTCTCAATAAACTCAATCAACTCGCCGAGCTCACTAATCAATAATTAGCAACCCACGAAATACACGAACCACACGAAGAACAGGCCCATCTCAACTTTCGTGTATTCAGGGTATTCCATGGTGAACAATAATATGAATCAACAAACCACAGACCTCATCATCATTGGCGGCGGCGCGGCGGGCCTGATGGCCGGTGTGCTGGCCGGCGAGCTCGGCCTGCGCACCGTCATTCTCGAAAGCAAACCCAAGCCGGCCCGCAAGCTGCTGATGTGCGGCAATAACCGCTGCAATCTCACCTCCGCCCTCCCCGTACAAAAAATGCTGGCCGACTACGGCGACCCCGTCGCCCCGTTCCTCGAACCGGCTCTGACCGCCTTCCCGCCCGATGCCCTGCGCGCGTGGTTCCATAAAAACGGACTGCAAACCAAAGCGCAGCACGACCTGCGCGTCTACCCGCAAAGCGAAAAGGCCGCCGACGTTCACCATTTCTTCACCGATCATCTCGCGGAGTACGGGGTCAGCCTGATGCTCAACACCCCGGCCCGCGAAGTTGTTCCCCAGAAATCCGGCGGGCTGGTTGTGAAAACCGATAATTTTGATCTGCACGCCCCCTGCGTACTGGTCGCCACAGGTGGCGTAAGCTATCCAAAAACCGGCTCCGTCGGTGACGGACAGAAAATGGCGCTGGCGCTCGGGCATAAAATCACCCCCTACCGCCCCGGTTTGGCCGGCTTCGATATGCCGCCCAAATGGATTGCCGCCAATCCGGTGAGCAGTCTTCCCGATGTCACGGTGAATATTGTTTCCAACGGAAAAACCGTTGCCACCACGCACGGGTTTCTTGAGATCGAAAAATACGGCATCGGCGGCCCGGCCATTACCAATGCCAGCCGCATCATCGCGCGGCTCAACCTGAAAAACTACCACTTCGAAATCGAACAGGACGGCAACCGCTGGACGCTCGATCCGGTGCAGGTTCGCCCGCTTAAAGAAGCGATGGTCACCGTCGGCGGCATTGCACTCAACGGAATCAATTCACACACCATGGAATCCAAACAGATTTCGGGGCTCTTTTTCGCGGGCGAAGTGCTGGATGTGGACGGGCCGAGCGGCGGCTACAATCTGCAGGCCGCCTTCTCCACCGCCCGACTTGCGATTGAAACGATCTCTAAGAAAATTCCAGGCCAGAGAAAGGTTGTCCAAAAGAAACCAATCCGCAAGAATTCGCCGCAGCAGAACAGAAGGAGTTCCAATGAAAAAAGATATCATAAGAACCGACGCCGCCCCTAAGCCGATCGGCCCCTACTCGCAGGCAGTTGAACACGATGGAACCCTCTACTGTTCCGGCCAAATCCCGGTCGACCCGATCACCGGCGATATTCCCGAAACAGCGGAAGCCCAGACCCATTTGGTGCTCGCCAATCTGAGAGCCATTCTAAAGGCAGCAGGCGCAGAGCTCGAAGACGTCGTCAAAACCACCATCTTTCTGACCGACCTGAAGATTTTTGCGAGCGTCAACGCCATCTACGGCGAATATTTCGATGAAGCCACCGCGCCCGCGCGCTCCACCGTCCAGGTCGCCGGCCTGCCCAAAGGGGTTCTCATCGAAATCGAAGCCATCGCCAAGCTCACCTGATCAACTCCGCCTGTAACGCAGCAGCACTGCGGCAGGACGTCAGGGCGCATTGTCCTGCATTTGAAATGCGCGCCTAATCATGATAATTATGATCATATTATATTGATTTAGGCGTCCGCTTCCGCTCTACTTGCCTCCTCAACAATAACAAGGAGGCCGAAAATGGCAAATATTACGTTTAAAAGTGATGTAAAATGGACTGGAACCGGAGTCAGCTCCGATGCAGTCAGCGGACCGCACACGCTGCGAGTTGACGAACCGAAAGAACTGGGCGGAGAAAATACAGGTCCCAACCCGGTTGAACTATTGCTTTCCGCACTTGGCGCTTGCCTCGTGGTATTAGTGAATGCCTTTGCCCCCGCTCACGGAGTGGAGGTGAAAGATGTTAACGTGCTGGTCGAGGGAGATCTGGATCCGGATGGTTTTCAGGGGCTTTCCGATGTGCGTCCGGGCTTCAGCGAGATCCGCTACAAATTAAAAATAGACTCCCCCTCACCGGCAGGTCAGATTGCCGAATTGACTGAACATGTGCTGTCTGCCTGTCCGGTAAAAGACACCCTCACCGGCGTTCCTGTCAAAGCAATCTGAAAAATATCGAATAGAACTCGCTGCGCATGAAACCATACCTTGCAATGTATTGTTTCATGAAGAGCTCGGGCCTTCCGTAATCCTCAACCAAACCCATACTGACCCTCCCCCAACCCTGCCCCTTTTGGATAATCAGTCAGGTAGAACAGAAGGACCCATTACGTTCTCGTTATTGACTAAACCATACCTTGCAACGTATGGTTTTTCTACAAGGAGACGTACGTATGGATAATTCAATATACTGGCTCTGGATGACGTGTCGCGTGATTGCAAATGAGAACCGTCTCCATCTTCTGAAACTGATTTTGAAAGACCCCGCGCAATGCGTTAAGGATCTGGCTGCGGAGACTGGGCTTACCCCTTCAGCGACCAGCACACAGCTGAAACGTTTGTGCGAGGAGCATCTGATTTCCGCACATCGGACCGGCTTAATGGTTCACTACAGCTTCGGATCAAAATATGCGCCGGCGCACATCCTTTCGGTGCAGGCCGCATTGAAAAAAAGCCTTTCCGTTGGAACTCCGTATCAATCCATTATCCGGCAAGCAACGGGATGTACCCATCAGCGACGTATTGAGCTGATTCAGCGAATTGCAACAACCCCCTCTTCTGTTGAAGAATTGGTTCAAAAGTCGCGAATGTCCTCTTCCGCCATCGCCCGGCATATTCGGAAACTGGAGGCGCGGGGTTATGTTGTCTTCAAGGACGGTCGATATCACAACGCAAAACCAGCGGGTCATCTGGCATCGGCGCTATCGAAAGTAATTATTCAAGCATCCCGATATTGAACCATACCTTGCAAGGTATGGTTTGGCGGGAAAACGCAGGTGTCTAATTTTTCAAGCGGTTTTTACTGATTAACCGATGACGGAGAACTTATAAATGAACTCTATGAAAGCATTTAAAGCATACGACATCCGAGGCGTCTATGGGCGCGACTTCGAATCTTCCGATGTTCGGAAAATCGGTTTTTTTCTACCCAAACTGCTGAATGCCGACCGCGTGCTGGTGGGCCGCGACGACCGCGCCAGCTCGCCGGAAGTGTTTGAGGCGCTGTGCGACGGCATCACATCCGCAGGCGCGGATGTGGTTTCTATCGGACAATGCACCACCCCGACCGTTTACTTCGCCACAGCCACCCAAGGCTTCGACGCGGCCGTGATGATTACGGCCTCGCACAACCCGCCGAAATACAACGGACTCAAGGTCTGCAAAACGAGCGCCCTGCCCGTCGATTACTCCACCGGCCTGTCCGACCTCGAAACGATGTGCGCCGAAGGGGTCGTTGTTCCGGCTGAAAAACGAGGAACCGTTTCAGAAATGGATGTGCGCGGCGGCTACCTCGACTTTCTGCGCCAGTACCTGCCCGACCTTTCCAAACTGAAGATCGGCGTCGACTGCTCCAACGGCATGGCCTGTCTGCTGATCAAAGAACTGCTCGGAAACAAACCGCAGTATATCTACGACGACATCGACGGCACCTTCCCCAACCATCCGCCCAACCCGCTCGAAGAGGAAAACTGCGCCGAGCTCAAGGAGCTGGTGAAAGACAACGGACTCGACATCGGCCTGATCTTTGACGGCGATGCCGACCGGGTCATGTTCATCGACGAACAGGGACGCTTTGTGCAACCCGACCTCATCACCGCCGTGCTGGCTGAATATT
>JACNKZ010000004.1 GCA_014381785.1 Kiritimatiellota bacterium | reverse complement strand
GAGGTTTTGTTTCTGTTGCTCAGCCTGTTCCAGCTGAACACTGGTTTGCTTGAGATGGATTGTGGCTTTTTCGACATCTCTGTTTTGTTCTAAAGCCCACTGGGTGCGTTCTTCGGCGACAGCGGATGCTTGGTGGAGAGATTTGCTAAGTTGCAATATTTGTTCTGATTGCAGTGTGCTGAATGTTTTCTCAGCTTTGGAAATGAGGTCATTCGCCTCGCGAAGTATAGTCTGATCTTGTGCTTTTTGTAGGTTAGTTGGGTGAGGGGCTATAATTTGGTAGATTTGGTTTGAAACAGAAATAAGCGGTGATTCCTGTTTGTTTGCTTTCTTCTGGTGGTGGCGGAGTGCCAGATCTAGAAAGTTATCTAGATCTGATGCGTGCTCAGACAACAGGCTGTCCCATGAAAGACAGAGTTGGGTTCCGATTTCTGAAAGAGTTTGAAGCGGGGCTGACAGAAGCTGTTCATATGGGATAAACAATCTTTGATAAGAACGGGTAGACTTTTCAATTGCAAGGTAGTGATTTAACCACAAAACCGACGATTTACTCTGAGAGAATCCATTCCTTTTCTCTAACGAACTACAAACCTCTTGTGGATGGCGGGCACTGATTAAAAAATATGGTAATATATTAAAGCTCGTTTTGAGAATATGGATCCAAAAATCAGCAGTAAGGCAAAAGCGGGGATCTTTGAGTGCTAGAACGTGGGATAGGTTTAGTTCCCTTGCTATAAGGGCCTCGGCATCTTTGATAATAGTTGGATTAATACTTACATCCCAATGAGGTGGGAGGCAGCTAATCCCATCCCAAGTAGAGCCGGCTGATGCAAGAAGCTTATCGTTGATTGCTACGACATCTTGGTGCTCAAAAAAACCTTTCGCATTTTCGTTAATGCTAGGCGGAATTAGTCGGGAGCCTACAGAAATTCCAAGGGTATTGAGGCTGCCAGCCAAAGCGGAAGTTCCGCTGCGGTGCATGCCTGTTACGATCAGTACTTTGTGTGTGTTGGGGGGCAATTTATTCATGGAAATGGGGGGGGGCTTTTACACATCTATTTTCAATAGTAATGATGCGAGAGCACATGTTCTCCAACATTCGAACCTGATGCGAAACGATAATGACGGTTTGGTTGGATTTGATTTTGTTGTGAATCAAGGCGGAGGACTTCTTCTGAAAATCGGCATCCCCAACTCCGAGCACTTCGTCGATGAGCAACACATCAGGGTCGACATAATGCGCTGTGGCAAATCCGAGCCGCACTCGCATGCCGGTGGAGTAGGTGCGTACCGGTTGGTCTATAAAGTCGCCAATGTCGGCCAGTTCAATGATTTCCTCTTCTTTTTCTGCGATTTCTTTGCGAGTCATACCGAGCAGCATGCCGCTGAGGGTGATGTTTTGCCGTCCGGTCAAAAACGGATCAAAGCCCGCTTGAAGCGAGAGCAGGGTGGCTTTCAGCCCGTTCATTTCGATGGTACCGCGATCCGGCGCGATGATGCCGGCCAGCAGGCGGAGCAGGGTGCTTTTGCCTGCTCCGTTGCGCCCGATGATTCCAAGGGTTTCTCCCGGATAGACATCGAAAGATACGTCCTCAAGTGCCCAGAAAATATTTTTTGGCTTGCGGCTGAAGAGCCCGTGGCGCCTGTAGCAGACGTCGACGTTTTTTAGGCTGATGACGGGTGTTTGTTTCATGGCTATGCGATTTTCGGGTAAATCCGGTCGAATCGGTGGATGATTCGGGTGCTGGTTAAGATGAGCAGCAGGGAGAAGAGTGTAATGCCTCCTAAATAAGCCCAGTCCGGCCAGCTGTTGTAAAGCAATACGTTCCGGTAAGCGGCGATGATGCCGGTCATGGGGTTGAGCAAAAGCACGGTTTGCAGTTTTTCTGGAACCCGGTCCACTTTGTAGAAAATGCCGGACATGAACATCATGAGCTGTAGAAGGTTTAGGAGTAGGAGCCGGAAGTCGGGTAGAAACGGCATGATGGCGGCACACCATAGGGTGCACCCCGCAATAAAGGCTCCCTGAGCCAGCATAATGACCGGGATCGCCAGATAGTGCACGCTGGGTGAGTAGCCGCCTAACAGGACGAAGGCGATTAACAGCCCTAGAATGATCAGAAATTTAAAGGTGTTGGAAAGCAGGGAGGTGCAGGGGAAGACCAGTTTGTGGATATAGACCTGTTGCATGAGTGAGCGGCTGCTGACCACCGAGTTGGCTCCGCACATGACAGAGCTTTGGAACCAGCGCCAGGGAATCAGTCCGCAGCAGAGGAAAACAGCATAGTTTTCAATGTTACGGGCCAGAATGAAGGAGAAGACCAGATAGTAGATCGACATGCTGATCAACGGCTCGAGAATCCACCACAGAAACCCGGCGTAGGTACGCGCGGCCTCTGCACGGAGTTCCGCGCAGGCTTTGTAAAATATCAGGCTGAGTTCTCTTTGTAGTTCCATCATGTTCCTAAAAAGAAAAGCTACTTCAATCGACCCATCTTTCCAATCTGAAACCCGCTGTATTTTGCAAGGGCGGTCAGCCCGGCTCTCGGGATCTTCGAGGGAGATCTCTTCTTCAAAAAAGTGATCTGTTTTGTCAGATATTCCTTCCCGGCTCCGGTCGTTTTCCCAAACTGCTTTTCCAACCACGGGTTTGCCCGGTGCATCCGGCCAATCTGCCGACTGCGAGTGAATTCCTCTTTTGCGCTCATGGGGTGGGAGTGAACGACTTTTGCTTCGGCACAGTAGGCAATATGCCACCCGTTTTGCAGTAGGCGGGCGGCGGCCAGCATATCCTCTCCAAAGTCGGTTTCAGCGAATCCTCCGATTTGATTGAGTGCACTTTTGCGCCATGCGGCGAAGGAGTTGGAGCAAAAGGCCGCATGAATTCCAAGCATTGGAATGTCGGCGAGGGTTTTGATGCGGGACTCTTCCGGATAGTTGTGGAGGCGTGCAAAGGCTTCCAGCGGCGTTGCTTTAGGTCTCGGAACTTGCCGTCCATAGGCAGCTGCGATCTCTCTATTTTCCAAGCATTGGAAAAGGTTTTTCAGGGCCTGAGGGTCAGCTAGTACTACATCTTGCGTCATATAGATCAAGACATCGGCTTCCGGGCATAAATCAGCCCCGGCCTGCCGGGTCAGCCCGTGGTTGAATTCCTTCGGTTGGATAGAATGAATTTCAAAGCCGTGTCTTTTGGCGAGGTCGACCGTTGCGTCGCCGGAGCAGGTGT
>JACNKZ010000067.1 GCA_014381785.1 Kiritimatiellota bacterium | reverse complement strand
GGATGCCGGCGCCGACCCGATGTCGTCAGTTTCCCGGCGCGACCCCCCCCCGACCGGGCCCACCCTCCCCCCAACACGTTGCCCAGTAATATTCCCGCCCTCTTCAAACACAATTTCTTCTGCACCCACACGCCCCAACGGCAGCCCTGCGAGATCACATAGGCACGGCACCCCCGAGCCGCCACCCCTCGCCTGTTCACCCGCCGATGCGGTCTGTCCGGAGCGGGTGGTTATTGGCATCCATTTCCGCAGCGTGGCTTCCAGCGTTTCAATCTGGATCGGCTTGGTTAGGTAATCGTCCATACCGGCAGCAAGACAACGATCCCGGTCTCCCTGCATGGCCTGGGCGGTTAGGGCAACAATGGGGATGTGCTGCTCCTGCGGTTGCTCCTCCTCCCATGCGCGGATGATCTCCGTGGCTTCATACCCGTCCATCCCCGGCATCTGGCAGTCCATCAAAACCAGATCGTACCGTCTGGAGACGACGGCATCCAGGGCCTGCGATCCGGAGGAGATGCAGTCGCATTGATGCCCTAGCAGCAAAAGAGTTTCCCGAACCACTTCCCGATTGATTTCGTGGTCTTCCACCACAAGAATGCGCACGCCCCGTGCGATCGCTGACGCAGCAGCCGGCTTCGCAGACGGACGACGGGACGGCGACACGGGATCCCCATTGACCGCAATCATCATGGCATCATAGAGGTCTGAGGCCCGGATCGGCTTTGCAACCATGGCGCTGATCCCGTCGCGCCGCAGATCCTCATCGTTGAACAGTTCGGTGCGGCTGAAAAGAATGAGGCGCGGAGATTGTGCCTCGACCAATTCGCGGATCTGCTTTGCCAGCTGACGCACCCCCTGCCCCTTCATATTCTCATCCATGGCAACCAGCGCATACGGACGGCCCTCCGCCGCCGCCTGCGAGAGTGCGTTCAAGGCGGCGGCGCTCTCCGCTTCGTCGGCCTCACAACCCCAGGAGCGGGCATAGGCGAGGGCAATGCCGCGGGAGGCCCGGCTGTCATCCACGACCAGCAGCCGCATGCCGGCAGGGCTGATTCGGCGCGGCGGCACCGGAGCCGCATCCTCGGGCAGCTTCAGCCGCACGCTAAACGAAAACACGGAGCCCTTGCCGACAACACTCCCTACAGAAATCTCGCCCCCCATCAGTTCGACCAGCGAGCGGGAAATCGCCAATCCGAGACCGGTTCCGCCGTACCGACGCCGCATCGACGTATCGCCCTGCGCGAACGCCGCGAAAATCGTCTCCATCTGTTCGGGCGGAATGCCGGGCCCGGTATCACGCACACGGAACCGCACGAGCGCGTCACGGCCGGAGCACTCTGCCAGCTCACAAGCCACGTGGATTTCGCCCTGCTCCGTGAACTTGGCGGCGTTCGCGACCAGATTGATTAGAACCTGCTGCAATCGGGTCGAGTCGCCAATGACTGTGCGGGGAACATCCTCCTCGACAAAACAGGTGAGCTCCACGTGCTTTGAGCGGGTTTCCCCGGCCAGCAAACGAACGGATTGGTCGAGAACATCGGGCAGTTCAAACTCGATATGGTCCAACTCCAAATGGCCCGCCTCAATTTTAGAAAAGTCGAGCACATCGCCGACAACCGAAAGAAGCGTTTTCGCTGCGCTCAAGGCCGTGGAAATATGGCGCGTCTGCCGGTCGGACAGCTCCTCTTTCTTTAAAAGTTGCAGCATGCCAATCACACCGCCGATCGGGGTGCGAATCTCATGGCTCATTTTAGCGAGAAACTGCGATTTTTCCGCGCTGGCCGCTTCGGCAACCTCTTTGGCGGACAACATCTCCGCGGTTCGTTCTTTTACCTGCGCTTCAAGATCCTCATTGAAGTTTGCCTGGGCTTGCTTCCCGGACTGGGACTGTTCAATCAAGCTGTTGAACCCGGTTACTAGGTCTCCCAGTTCGTCATGACCATGCGGCGTGGCGCGAATGGAATAATCCCCTGACTTCGCGATGTTCGCCATCGTTTCGGTCAAGCGCAGAATCGGGTTGGAGATCAGGCCCTGAAGCCAGGCGGCCAGCATGGCGGCCAGTAAAAAACTCCCGCACATAATCAATAGGGTCGTCATAATGGAAAACTTTACCTGCTCATCCATCCTCCCTAAATCCGTCACCAGTAGAATGGAGCCCACCGGGGTTTTTTCGAGGAACACGGTCCGCCCCAGACAAAGGTGGTTATTGAAGAGCACCCCAGCCGGCCCCTGTGCTTGGGTCCATAGATCCTCCGGCCATCCGAAATAGGTCTCTGCCTGTTGTTCCTGCCCAGGGGCCGCATAGCGTGCAAACGGGGTTCCGTCGCTCCGACGCAATGCCCCGGCGACCACCCAGGGGTTGGCCGACAGCGCAGAGAGAATTTCCTTCCCGCCCGCGGTATCTTCAAAACTGAGCGCCGCGGAGCTGTTGGCGGCGATCAATTCCGCCATCGCGGAGAGGTTCGTGATGAGCTCCTTGCGGGCCGACGCACGCTCGAAAAGGATCGTTCCGATAGAGCTCAAGATCAACGCCACGCTCGTTGTGATCAGAATGACGGCGATCAGCTTACTTCTGATGGATTCACTATGGAAGAGCTTCATGATTCGTTCCTGCCCGACTGCTCTGTATCGACGACTGTAACCAGTGCCAACAGTTTGGAGCTGATTTTCAGCCCGGCCCTTTCCGCGGCCTTCTGATTGATACCCAGTTGGATTCGATTGCTGGCTTTGCGCAGACAGACCATCCCGCCCTGTTCACAGAACCGGTCTGATTCCCCGATGGGCAATGTCCCCGACTCTGAAAAGTGGTTGAGCGCCTGGCGGACCCGGGCTGCCCCGGAGAGCGCAATGAAGACCGCATCGAATGTTTGTCCGGACTCGCGGATTTGCTCTACCGACGAAACCTGGGTGATCCGCACGCTGCGGGCCTCCGATGCCATGGAGTCCAAGGCCCATCCCCGCCGGGCCCCGAAGGGCTCGTCTCCCAGCACGGCGATAGAGAGCACCTGCTCCGTCTCGGCAGGTGCGGCCTCCGTGAAGGTGATGAATGGGAGCATTTCAACCACACATGCCGCCTTCAAATCACACTCCGCATCCCGAGGGATTGCCGCGGTCCGCAGGGCAAGTCCCGCAACCAGTGCGATCAGGAACAGCAACATAAATGGTCGTTTGCTTCTCACGGAGGGTCTCTTTCCGGATTAAAAGATTCCGCTCAGCTTCATGAGGAAGCTCCATCCATCACGCGGCGAAATCGTCACCTCTCATCTTATCAAACCATAACCTGTTCCGACAAATAGCTTCTGATAGTTTTTAAAGTTATATTATGAGTGATCTGATTGTGTTTTGCCCGGTTTGTTCTTCTTCCCGCGAGCTGTTGCGCCCTGTTTTATCTTCTGGTCCGTTTGGGACACGCCCGTAGCGGGAAGATAACCCTCTGGACAGGCCGATGCGGTCCGGCGGAGGTTCCGGTTTATTTAGAAAACACTCGCTCGAACAATGGGCCGGACGATGGGCACAGAGGTGCATCCGTCCGCGTCGTGGGTCAGGCTCCGATTGAACCGCGAACCGCGGCGATGAATTTCTTCACCTTGCGAATGTTCTTAACGCCCAGTGTTTTTTCGACGCCGGAGCTCACATCCACGCCCCACGGCTGAACCGTTTCGATGGCCTCGGCCACGTTATCGGGGTTGAGGCCGCCAGCAAGCATCAAGGGCTTGCCCAGGGTCTGCTTCATTTGAACGGCGGCATTCCAGTTCCCGACCGCTCCGGTTCCGCCAATGGTCCACGGGCTGAACGAGTCGGCCAGCAGCACGGATGGCTCGGGCAGAACCGCCTGCAAAACGGCAGACGTTACGCTCTGCTCCATTTTCGGCGCCAGCCAGATTTCCAACCCCTGGAAAAGCGGGCGGTCGATTTTCCATCCATTGGACGTCTGATGGATCTGAATGATATCGAGCTGACATTCGCGGGCGACCGCCTCGACCTCTGCGGCGGCGGGTTCAACAAATACGCCGACTTTTTTGATGCCCTCCGGAACCGAGGGCAGCCATTGCGCGACCTGCTGAGGCCGCACATAGCGCCGCGACTCCGGCCAGAAAACGAAACCGATGGCGTCTGGACCTGCCGCGCAAATCTGCTCCAGGTCAGACCGGGAGCAGATTCCGCAGATTTTAATGAACGTATTCATGGAAGAAGATTATTAGAGAAATGGCTTGTCGGAATAATGGAACGCTGGAGCATCGGAGCGGCGAAGATTCCTCGGCTTCTGTGCCCCATAATCCATCACTCCCGTACTCCATTATTCCGCGCTCCACAGGAGCGCTATTCCGATGTGCTATTCCGATGCGCTTTCTTCGGCGAGGTCTTCAGCCAGCTCTTCGGCGGCTTCAAACGCCATGTCGCGGCGCACTGCGCAATCGCTGCAATACATCGGGTTCTGGCCGTCGGCCCAGGCAATGCGAATGTCGTTGATGCCGATAAATCCGAACGCCGCGTTAATCTGGCGACTAAGCGCATCACGGTTGTCGTCTTCTTTATAAATACCGCCGGAGGAAACCAGCAAAACGAGCGCGGTGATGTTATGCAGCGGCTTCGGCCCGTCATCGGTCGGTTCGAAAACCAGTCCCGGAGCCAGCACCTGATCCATCCAGGCTTTCATCACGCCGGGAGCGGAAAAGTTCCACATCGGCATGGTCAGCACGAGAACGTCAGAGGTTTTAAAGAGCTCCGCCTGTTTCGTGGCGTAATTGGCGGCGGCCTCTTCTGCCTTGGTGGGCTCGTAAGTCGGGTCAAAGACGGGATTCCACATGCGGCGATACAGGTCGTTGGAGTAATACGGCGGTTTTTCCTGGTACAGGTCGACATTATTGAGCACCACATCGGGGTTCAGTTCCATCAGTTTGCCAAAAAAGCGCGCGGCCATTTGTTTGGAAACGGACTGTTCGGTAGGCTTCGGGTTGGCGCATACGTGCAAAATATTCATCGGTGGATACTCCTTAGGGTTTTCTATAGCTGAAAAAGCAAACCCGACTCTACCAGTGGCGCGGGGCGCGGCACAAGCGTTTCTTTGTTTTCCCGGCACTTCATCGCCGCCGTCCCGATCGCTGCGGATAACCGCCTGCACAATCCAGATAAATATCAACCCTCCGCTATTGATCTATCGCGTTTTCTGGTACACTTTATTGGTTTAAAATGAACGAGCCCGACCCAAAAACCATTTTGATTGTGGACGACATGCGAACCAATGCGCTCGCACTGGCCTCGATTTTAAAAGCGGAATGGACCGTGAAAACAACTCAGGACGGCAAAGCCGCGTTGCAAATCGCGGAAGAGGATCCAATGCCGGATTTGATTTTACTGGATATCAATATGCCCGGGATGGACGGCTATGAAGTTTGCCGGCATCTCAAGGAGTCAGAAAAAACACGGGACATTCCTGTGATTTTCGTCACCGCGAAGGATGATCAGAAAGACGAGGCGTTCGGCCTGGGTCTGGGCGCCGTGGATTACATTATCAAGCCGGTCAACAAAACGATTGTAAAAGCCCGGATCCGCAACCATCTGGCGCTGCGGCAGGCACTCACTGAGCTCGCCCTCAATAATGAAGAGCTCGAGCGTCTGGCCACGCGAGACAAGCTGACAGGACTCTACAATCGCAGGCGGCTCGATCAACTGATGGCTGCGGAAATAGAGCGCGCCTGGCGGTATGGCCGGCCGCTGTCGATCATGCTGCTCGATATCGACAAGTTTAAAACCATTAACGATACACTCGGCCACCTCGTCGGGGACACCATTCTATCAGAAACCGCCAAACAGCTACAAAACTCTGTTCGTTCCTGCGACTTGGTCGGCCGCTGGGGCGGTGATGAGTTCATTATTATCTGTCCGGAAACAACCCCCGATACGGCCCTGCCGTTAGCTGAGCGGCTTTGCCGCGATTACGCAGCTTGCGAGTTTACTGCCGTCGACGGCCTGACAGCGAGTTTTGGTGTGGCATCCTATCGCGAAGGGCGTCGGGCAGATGATCTTTTTTCAAGCGCCGATGATGCGCTATACCGTGCTAAAAGAAACGGCCGCAATCAAGTGGCGCAGGAGGTATTATGAAGCGAAATGAAAATTCAAAATCATAGGCCCCAGCACAAATCCTAGTCGTTGACGACGAGGAGGTCATCCGCCACCTGTTCAAATCCCTTTTGGAAGCCGACGGACACCAGGTCGATACCGCCATAGATGCGGAAACCGCACAGAAGCTGATGCGCGCCAACAGCTACGATGTTATTGTCTCCGATATCGTCCTGCCCGGCAGCTCCGGCATCGACCTGCTGAAATTGCAGAATGTCATCGCGCCGGATGTTCCGTTTGTGCTGGTCACCGGCAATCCGGATCTAGCCAACGCCTCCGAAGCCATCCGCACCGGCTCCGCGGTGGACTATCTCATCAAACCCGTTACCGGGCCGGAGCTCCAAAAGACCGTGGCGCGCGCCGTTGAAATCAAACGGGTTCGCGACGAAAACCGCCGACTGGAGGCAGAAAACCAGCTCTATCAGCAACACCTGGAAGAGCTGGTGCAGAAAAAAAGCGAGGCGCTGCTCCGCGCCTACGATGAAGTGAGCCGCTCCTATGATTTCACGCTCGAAGCCCTGGTCGCCATGCTGGATGCCCGCGAAAAATCGGCAGGACGCCACAGCATTCGCGTTCGTGAATTCGCCATGATTCTTGCAGACGAAATGGACGTTCCCCGGGATCGACTCGACGACCTCGCCCGCGGCACCCTGCTTCACGACATCGGCAAAATCGCCATCCCGGACTGCGTCCTGCTCAAACCGGGCAAGCTGACCGATGTGGAATGGGCCGTCATGCGCAATCATCCCCAGATTGGCTACGACATCATCCGATCGAGCAAACAGCTCGCGGGCGCGGCCGAGATTATTCTCTCCCATCACGAAAAATATGACGGCTCCGGATACCCGCGCGGCCTCAAAGGCGATGAAATTTGTCTGAGCGCACGCATCTTCTCCGTCGTCGACGCCTACGATGCCATGCGCTCCGTCCGGGTATACAAAAAAGCCATCCCGGCCGAAGAGGCTCTGGAAGAAATCCGCCGCTGCGACGGATCCCTGTTCGACCCCGAGGTCGTTAAAGCGTTTATGACCTGCCAGCCCCTGCTCGAAGAAATCGCGCAGTGGGACACCCTCGATCAGGAACTGCCGTAAACAAACGCCCCGAAGGTCTACCCCGTTGAAATCTATATATATCGCTAAGCGATATATTATGATTCGCCCTACCCCTGCCCTCTGGGTTCTGATCTCTGACTTCCGCCCCTTTCTCCTCTTGCCCGACCGCCAGCTTTTCTCTAAGCTTAACGTCTTGTTTTGAACAACCTTTCATAAGGAGCCGACCATGAAAAAAGACTACAGCGACTATCTCGAGAACACACCCGACGCCGCAGGCAACTTCGGAGACTACGGCGGCGCCTTCCTTCCTCCGCAACTCGAAGGCCCCATGAAAGACATCCACGACGCCTACCTCAAAATCAGCAAATCGGCTGACTTTATTCATGAGCTGCGCGCCATCCGCAAACACTACCAGGGACGCCCCACCCCCACCTACTACGCCAAACGCATGTCGGAACAATGCGGCGGCGCCGAAATCTACCTCAAGCGCGAAGACCTCAACCACACCGGTGCACACAAACTCAACCACTGCATGGGAGAGGCCCTGCTCGCCAAATACATGGGCAAAAAGAAACTCATCGCCGAAACCGGCGCCGGTCAGCACGGCGTAGCCCTCGCCACCGCCGCCGCCTACTTCGGCCTCGAATGCGAAATCCACATGGGCGAAGTCGACATCGCCAAAGAACACCCCAACGTCATCCGCATGAAACTGCTCGGCTGCAAAGTTGTCCCCGTCTCCCACGGCCTGAAAACCCTCAAAGAGGCGGTCGACAGCGCCTTCGAAGCCTATCTAAAAGACCCGGAAAACTCCATCTACTGCATCGGCTCCGTCGTCGGCCCGCACCCCTTCCCCATGATGGTCCGCGACTTCCAGCGAGTCGTCGGCATTGAGGCCCGCGAACAGTTCCAGGAAATGACCGGCAACCTGCCGGATGTCGTCACCGCCTGCGTCGGCGGCGGCTCCAACGCCATGGGCCTCTTCTCCGCCTTCCTCAACGACCCCTGCGAAATCTGGGGCGTTGAACCGCTCGGCCGCGGCACCAAAACCGGCGACCATGCCGCCACCATGACCTACGGCATGCCCGGCATCATCCACGGCTTCAAATGTTACCTCCTGCAGGACGAAAACGGCGAACCCTCCCCCGTCTACTCCATGGCGTCCGGCCTCGACTACCCCGGCGTCGGCCCCGAGCACAGCCACCTCAAAGACGCCGGCCGCGTGCAATACGCCACCGCCGACGACAGAGAATGCCTCGACGCCTTCTACAAACTCTGCCGGCTCGAAGGCATCATCCCCGCGCTCGAAAGCGCGCACGCCGTCGCCTTCGCCATGAAAAAAGCCAAAGAGATGGGCAGCGGAAGCATCCTCGTCAACCTCTCCGGCCGCGGCGACAAAGACCTCGATTTTATCGCCGACAACTACGGCTACGGCGATTAACGCAACTATTTTCCACCCTTTGGAAATCTATATATATCGCTAAACGATATATTATAATTTCTCCGCCCTCTGACCTCCGCCCCTTGACCTTTTGCCGCATCGCGATAAAATCAAAAAGCTAAAGGGAGGGAGATCATGAAAAAGCTCATTCTGCTCATCTGTCTCATCTGTCTCATCGCTACCGTCGCGGGCGCGCAACAGACCCCACAATATACCCCGCAACATACCCCGCAACATACCCCGCAATATACCCGACACCCGCGCCCGGTAACCGACGACGCGCTCTTCGAAAAACGCTATCAGCCCCTCACCGTCAACAGCGTCCTGTTCTGGATGGACACCACCACCGGGGATCTCTGGCGGTTCGGCCGCGAAGAAATGAAATGGATCTTCATCGGCAGCCCGCGCGGCGCCAACACCCGGCGCAAAGGAAACTATCAGCTGAAGGAACTCGCCGGCGGCGAGCTGATCATCCTCGACACCGACGGCGGCGAAGCGTGGTGGACCGACGGCAAGGGCTGGGTCGAAATCGACGACCCCTCCACCCGTGTTCGGAAAGAATAGAAAAAGAGCGAACGCTCGGGGAGCTCAACAATGGCGCATATCTTAATCGTGGATGATGAACCCGCCGTGAGAAACGTGCTCGAACAAATCCTGCTTCCGTGCGGGCACACCATTCTCTCTACCGGCTACGGGATCATAGCTCTCAAAAAACTCTCCGAGACTCCGTTCGATTTGATAATCACCGACATCGTCATGCCGGACATGTCCGGCATCAAACTGATCAGCGAAGCCCGGACGCTCTACCCCAAAATTAAAATCCTTGCGATTTCGGGCGGCGGACCGCACTACAATTCGGAAACCTGCGTGACGGTGGCCAGAGAGTACGGCGCGGATAACGCCATGACAAAACCGATTCTCCGGGAGAAGCTCATCGACATGGTCGACGAGCTTCTGGCCAAACCCTCGCTGTAAACATCCAGCCCGCCTGCGGTGGTCAGGGGTCAGAAGTCAAAAGTCAAAAACCCTCAATCTTCACTCATCGTTCTTCCGAGGTGCCTGCCATGAGCGAGCTCGTTGAACGAGCGAGTCGAATGGTGCCCCGGACAGGAGTCGAACCTGTAACCGCCGGATTCGAAGTCCGATGCTCTATCCAATTGAGCTACCGAGACGAAGAAAGATAGAGCTATCTTTACAGATCGAATGCGTAACGACCAATAACAAACATCCATCCGCCGTCACATTCCTTGCACGAGCCCCACAAATAAAAGCTCCGGAGCTCCCGCCCTTGGCCGTCTATATATATCGCTAAGCGATATATTGTGATTCCCCTGACTCCTGCCCCCGGCTCCCTCCCCTTTATCCCTGTCCCTGCCCCCTGCTTCCTGCCCCCTGATCCCCGCCTCCTAATCTCTGTCTCTCCCCGGCACACCGTCTTGTCCGCCATAGCTCGCCGGGCGAAGGCGGGTTTCCCCGCCCAATTTAGGGGTTGCGCCCCTTCCCGCAAATGTTTATAAGAAACCCGCGTTTCCTCGGGGGAGGATGTATATACAGCCGCCGGTTCGTATTCAACGGGCGGTTGCGTTGAAAGGGGGATGGATATGTCGCGCATTCTGGTTGTAGACGACGACTCTGGTTTTCTCACACTTCTCGCCAAACTGCTTTCCCGGCAGGGGTTTGACACCATTCCGGCGGCCAACGGAAAGGAAGCTCTCGAAATTCTTCAGTTTAGCCGCTTTGATCTGATGGTTTCCGACATTTCCATGCTGCCGATCGACGGCATGGAACTGCTTCACCGCACGCGGGAAACCTATGACGAGATGGGCATCATCCTCCTCACCGCCAACGGCTCCATCGACACCGCCCTGGACGCAATGAGAAGCGGCGCCTTCGACTACCTCACCAAGCCCTTCAAAATTGATGAGCTGCTCAGCACCGTTCAGCACGCACTGGAATATCAACAGACCTCGCCGGACGCCTCTCTGCCAACCATTCGGCTGGCCTATCGTAAACACGCCGAACGCCTCAACGGGATTGTCACCGAGTGTCCGGCCATGCTTTCCGTCTGCGACCAGATCAAGCGCCTCGCCCCCACAGACTTCCCCGTCCTCATTTGCGGGGAAAGAGGTTCTGGCAAAACACTGGTCGCCTACGACCTGCACCGCTACGGCCCGCGCAGAACCAAGCCGCTGCAATCTGTCAACTGTGCCGCGCTGGCTCCGCCGCGGCTGGAAGCCGCCCTTTTCGGCTCCGCCTCGCAGCGCGGCCTGCTCGAAAACGCCTCCGGCGGAACCGTACTACTGGAACAAATCGACCGCTTTCCGAGCGGACTGCAGTTCCGGCTGCTGGATTTCCTGCAAGGTCAAAATCTACAATGTGATTCCAACTCCGGTGGATCGCCGGCCGCCGTGCGCATTTTGGCCACAGCGGGACGGGACCTCGAACAACTCATCGAACAGGGCCATTTCCGCCACGACCTCTACGACCACCTCTGCTCCACCCGCATCAACATCCCGCCCATGCGCCGGCGGCCCGAAGACCTGCTGCCGATCATCAGCCAGAAACTCCATCAAAAACTGGGCGACGACGCGGACACCCCCATGCTGAATCGGGACGCCGAAGCGATCCTCAACCACTACACCTGGCCCGGCAATGTACGGGAGCTCGAAGACTCCATCCTCTACGCCCTCTCCGGCATAGACTCCGGACCCATCACCAAAGCCTCTCTGCCCCCGCACATTGTAAAGGATGCGGAGCCGCTCCTGTCCGCCGAAGACTCCGCCGCGAGCGGCGAACGCTACAAAGCGCGCTCCCTCAAAGCTTTCCTGCGCGAAAAAGAAAAAGAACTGCTCGCGCACATCCGGGGTCAATCCGGCACCTCATCCTCGCCCCGCGGAACAGAACCCCGGCACGCTCCCGCGCAAGATCAGGTCTCCCTCGTTAACGAAAAAAGCCCGCTCTACTTCCCGCCGCACCGCCTCAACTCCGCCTGGTCCTGATGGATGGGAAATTCAAACCATTGATTTTCACTGATCGGCGCTGATGAAATTCCGCCAGAGTTTACCTCGCCAGCGCTGGTCGCGCTGGAAGCATGGGTGTGGAACGCCCCGAACCCTCAAGCCGAAGTCTCGAGCCTGAATACAGGATCTTCGACACAGAACGCAAAAGTCAGGCCGGGACAACACGGTCGGATGAATCGCCCGCAAGCAGCTCCTGGATCGCCTCATGAATGGCGCCGAAATCCAGCGGCTTATTAAACGTCCGCGACGCACCAAAACGTTTCGCCTGTTGCAGATAACAAAGCACAGTGGCATCGAAAAATTTTATGCCGCCGGAAACCGCAATCACGGGAATCTGAACGGACTCCTGATTGTACCGTTTTTTGATCTCACGGGCCACCTCCAGCCCGTCGGCTTCAGGCATATAGATGTCGGTAATCACCAGATCGATTTTTCCCTTCTCCAGCAGGCGCAATCCTTCGCTTCCGTTCGCGGCCTGCGAAGTCGAATAACCGGCCCCAGCCAGAAAACACTCAAGTGCTGTCCGGATCTCAGCGTCGTCATCAATGATCAAAATGTGTGCCATAGGAAAACTCCCTGCCGGTGTTTCGACTCCCCTATCCATTCTATTGGAAAGATGTCCCGCAAACGAGACGAAGTTAAACATCTTAGAGCAACTCAATAAATATTATTCGACACTCATTTGCGCCGCCTCAACTCCGCCTGATCCTGCCGGGGAATTCAACCCGCTGATTTTCACTGATCGGCACAGATGGGGTTCCCTGAAAGTTTGCCGCGCCGGCGCCTGCCAAGCTGGAAGCATGGGCGTGGCCCGCCCGCACGTCCCCCTGCAGAGCGGAATTGACACGAAAAGAAAGCGCAAAATAACGAGGGGAACGGCTCAATCCTCCGCGCAAAAAATCAAAAAAACCCCCTCGCTTTCATGGGTTTTGAATTATAATACCTCCAGAGGGAGGTGGAAAATGCATCCGGTCGTTACCATGATGAACTGGAGTCACCATCTGCATGACAACATGCTGGCGATCTGGCACGTAATGGATCAGCACATTCACAGCCGCCACTTCTGGCACGGCGTAATGCTGACGTTGCTGATCATCGGATTCATCGTGCTGCTTGTACTGGCGTTCATGAATGCACCGTCGATTCCATACAGCGGTGTGCCCTACGGGCCGGCGTTATAGTTCAGTCTGTAACAACGCCCGCAGCTGACAGCGAGGGGGGGGGGATTCTTTGCGCCTCACCCCCGGCCTCCCCTCTTCGACTGGAACGTTTTAATCACTAATCTTCACTAATCCGCACTGACGAAAGCCCTCTTATTTTCCACCCGAGGCGTAGCCGAGAGAGGTTGGCACACCAGACCAACGGGAGAGAGGCCACACGGATTCAATTGCGCCGGCAGCAAGGCGACACGGGCACAGCGGTGGGAGTTCAGGGTTCAGGGTTGTTCAACCACGAACTGAGAACGATTAACTCCGAACTAAACGTTATCTATCGATAACTTTCTCCAGCCGGATATCAAAAATGAGGGCGGCGTTGGGGCCGATTTTGCTACCGGCGCCGCGGTTGCCCCACGCCAGATCCGGCGGAACCACGAAGCGGGTTTTTCCGCCTTCTTTCATCAGTTGCAGTCCTTCTTTGAGTCCGGAAATGGCTTCTTCGAGAGAGAAGGTGTCGGTCGTCGCGCCGTGATAGGTGTCTTTGATCACGGTTCCATCGACGAGCAGGATGCGCTGATTCACCTAAACCGTGCTCCATTCGTCGGGCTGTTTGCCCGTCCCTTCTTCGCGGACGGTGTATTGCAGGCCGCTGGGCGTTTCAACGACGGCGGACTTCTGTCGGTTTTTTGCCAGAAAGGCGTCGGTCTCGGCGCGGTTCTGGCCCGCGCCGCCGCGGCCGCTTTTTTTGCTGTTGTTCTTTTGACGGGCCATAGGAATTTCAGAATAGAGATTTTTAACTGCGAATAAACGCTAATTTACGCGAATGGCTTCTCGATAAAAACCACTGCGAGTTGTGGACGGGAAAAGGGGCCCTCTGCAACCAGGCTTGCCGTGCGCCCCTTATCCCCAGCTCTGAATGGAGGGCTGCTCCGGAATGCCGGAGCTCGCAGAGCTTGAGAAAAATCCTCCCGATCCCGCCATCTGGTTTTAATTTCCAGCGGGACCAACGAGTCATGGTTTTAAAAATCCTGTATCTAAGGTGTACTTTTTTCCGTGTTTTCTGTGTGTTCCGTGGTTATGTTGTCCTCCCATTTTTAGGAGAAATCATGATCACTTCCGTTTTAAAGAAGATTTTCGGCTCCAAGGCCGACCGCGATATGAAGCAGATGCGCCCGCTGATCGATCAGATCAACGCGTGCGAAGTGGAGTATCAAGCCCTGAGCGACGAGCAGCTGAAAGCGAAGACCGCTGAGTTCAAGGCGCGCCTCGAACAGGGCGAAACGCTCGACGACCTGCTAGTAGACGCCTTCGCCACCGTGAAGAACGCCTGCCGCCGTTTGTGCGGAACCACCGTGCAGGTGTCCGGCCGCGAGCTGGCATGGGATATGGTGCCGTTCGATGTGCAGCTGATCGGCGGCATTTCCCTGCATCAGGGCAAAATCGCCGAGATGATGACCGGGGAGGGCAAAACCCTCGTGGCCACCATGCCGGTTTACCTCAATGCGCTTTCCGGCAAGGGCGTGCATGTGGTAACGACCAACGATTTCCTCGCCGGCCGCGACAGCGAGTGGATGGGCCATGTCTATGAATACCTCGGCCTGACCGTCGGCTGCCTGAAGGGCCAGATGGCGCCGCCGCAGCGGCGCGAGCAGTATGACTGCGATATCACCTACGGCACCAACTCCGAGTTCGGTTTCGACTACCTGCGCGACAACATGGCGATGCGCCCCGAGGAAATGGTGCAGCAGCGCGGCCACAACTACGCCATCATCGACGAAATCGATTCAATCCTGATCGACGAGGCGCGGACCCCGCTGATTATTTCCGGCCCGGCCCCTTATTCCGCCGACGATCAATACCGCTCGCTCAACAGCACGGTGAAAACCCTCGCCAACCGCCAGCGCGAACTGGTGAATACGCTGATGAAGGAAGCGCTCACCGCCCTCGAAGAGGACGATACCGACGGCGCCATGCTGCGGCTCTATCAGGTGCATCAGGGCATGCCGAAAAACAAGCAGCTCGCCTCGCTGATGGAAGAGCCGGCCAGCCGCCGTCTGGTTGAAAAGGTGAACAACATGATGCTCACTGATTCCTATAAGGAGCAGGCCCGCGAACTGCGCGAAGAGCTGTTCTTCACCGTCGACGAAAAAGGCCACGACGCCAACCTGACCGATCGGGGATGCGAAATGCTCAACCCGGAAGATCCCGAACATTTTGTGATGCCCGATCTGGCCACCTCTCTCTCCGAGCTGGACGGCGACAACGACCTGTCGCCGGAAGAAAAAATCACAAAGCGCCAGAAGCTGCAGGACGAGTTCGCCCAGCGTAGCGAGCGCATTCATGCGGTCAACCAGCTCATCCGCGCCCACTGCATCTATGAAAAGGATGTGGAGTATGTGGTGCAGGATAATCTGGTGCAGATTGTGGATACCTTCACCGGTCGTCTAATGCCCGGCCGCCGCTGGTCCGACGGCCTGCATCAGGCCATCGAAGCCAAAGAGGGCGTCAAAATCGAACGCGAAACCCAGACGCTGGCCACCATCACCATCCAGAACTTTTTCCGGATGTACGACAAGCTTTCCGGGATGACCGGTACCGCCGAAACCGAAGCCTCCGAGTTCCACGAAATCTACGGCCTCGACGTGGTGGTGATCCCCACCAACCGCCCGATCCGCCGCGTGGACATCAACGACCAGATCTATAAAACCAAACGCGAAAAATACACCGCGCTGATCACCGAGATCAAAGCGGCCCATAACCGCAAACAGCCGATCCTGGTCGGAACGGCCACCGTTGATACCTCTGAGGTGATCAGCCGCCTACTCGATAAACAGGGCATTCCGCACAATGTGCTCAACGCCAAAAACCATGCCCGCGAGGCCGAAATTGTCTCCATGGCCGGACAGCCCGGCGCCATCACCATCGCCACCAACATGGCGGGCCGCGGAACCGACATTAAGCTCGGCGAAGGCGTTATCTGGATGAACCGGGAACAGATTCAGGACAAGAGCATCTCGCTCGATTCCAAGCTCGAGGGCGAAGGCAAAACGCTGCGCGACCTGCTCGAAGAAAGACCGTGCGGCCTCTACGTGCTCGCCTCCGAACGCCACGAAGCGCGCCGCATCGACCGCCAGTTGCGCGGGCGCTGCGCCCGTCAGGGCGACCCCGGCGTCTCCCGTTTCTATGTTTCGCTCGAAGACGACCTGATGCGCCTGTTCGGCTCCGACCGCATCGCTAGCATCATGGAACGCCTCGGCATCGAGGAGGGCGAAGTGCTCGAACATCCGTGGCTGAACAAGTCGATCGAAAAGGCGCAGCAGCGCGTAGAAGAGATGAACTTCGGCATCCGCAAAAACACGCTGAAGTACGACGATGTGATGAACCAGCAGCGCGAGGTGATCTACACCTTCCGCCAGACCGTGCTGCTCAGCGAAAATCCGCGCAACGAGCTCTACGACATCGTCACCGATATCATCAACGAAAACGCCGAAATGGCTGTCGCCAACGGCAAAGAGGGCCGCGAGGAGTTTGTCGCCTGGGTCAACACCACCTTCCCCATCGGCCTGCACACGAAAAACCTGCCGCAGGAAGACGATGTGGAAGCCTTCATCGATGTGGTCTTCGCCGGCGTTAAGGGCGCCTATGAGCTGAAAATCAGCCACGAAGATCCCACCCGCATTAAAAGCATTGAGCAGATGATTATTCTGCAGTCGGTGGACGAACACTGGCAGGAATATCTGCGCAACATGGACAGCCTGCGTGAGGGTATCAGCCTGCGCGCCTACGGGCAGCGCGACCCGCTCGTGGAATACAAACGCGAAGCGTTCAACCTGTTCGGCGACCTGATGGACCGCATCAAAAACGAAATCGCGCAGAACATTTTCCGCACCGGCTCATCAATGGAGGCGCTGGAAGGCTTCTGGCGCTCCCTCAATAAAATGATGGTCGACAACAAGTCGCAATCTCAGGTCTCGGCCATCGCGGCGGCCAAACAGGCGAAAGGCGAACTGCCGCCCGGCGCACCGCCCGGCATGGGCGCCCCGCCGCCCCGCCCCGCCGCCGCCGCGACTCATGCCGACGGATCCCGGGTCGGCCGCAACGACCCCTGCCCCTGCGGTAGCGGTAAAAAATATAAAAAGTGCTGCGGCGTAGCCTAGAGCATTTTGATATTGAAACGCTGTAATATATTGCGATACTTAGCCCATGAGTATTGCAAGTAAA
>JACNKZ010000057.1 GCA_014381785.1 Kiritimatiellota bacterium | reverse complement strand
AGAGGCGCAACGGGAATAGGAGTTTTTTTGTCTTTACCTAACCGGGCTTAATGGTGGTTCGATCTCCGTTTTCTGTCCTTTTTAATATTCCAAACCTCGGAATACCTTTAGCCGCAAAAGGGCGCATGGATCGCAAAAAAATTCCTTTTCCAATGGTTGGATTCTCTGAGTTCTTTCGTGGGAAAACTTTTCATTTTCCCCCTATCGAACGTTGCGTATCAGCCGTGTGGGAAATTAACTTCGCCTGACGCGACGGGCGTTATTCAACTGGGCTCCACTCGCTGGGTGTGCCCTTATTTCAGTATAGCTTCTATAAACTGAAATGCTGCTCTGGCAAATTTCCAATCCTGCATATAATCAAATGCCATGTATTGATGGATGACCGCAATAAACCAAAATCCGGATTGATATCCCTTTTTTGAAATTTTATGTCTGAAAATTCGTTGAGAACAAAAGCCTGCCGCCCAACCACCTAGAAATTCATATAGATGGAGCGTAGCCTCTGGGGTTCTCCATGAATTTGACTCTGCTTTTCTTTTATCCGATTTGTAGGCAAACACAGTAATGACTGAGATCACTCCCAAATATCCAACCACGTAAATGATGTCGATAGACTGAGTAATCCTGATGATGGCCATGATTGGCAGGATCAGCATGACGGGGAAAATCAGGTAAGAAACGATGGGTGCTTTCGATTTCATTTTTTATCTCTTCCCAACGATCAGAGTAACCGTTTTTTAATGGAGCGCAGCTGAATTTAAAATACGGTTACTCTCTGGGGTACGCCTGGCATGAGCGTAAACTGATGGGGTTAAAGTCCCCTGTGCGCAGCCCGGCTGTGGTTTTACTTCTTTCACGAAGTGAAACGATAGCTGAAGCACTAGACGAAATCAACTGCGTCTTCGTGAGAAGTCGTGGGGAGGAAGATGGAGTTCAACATTGTGAGCCGACGAACAGACCGCTGAAGGCAGAGGCCGCACGCATGTGCGGCAATGGAGCGAAGCGCAATGGCAAATCGCATATAAGGCTGAGGAGGCGGATGAGGTTGCCCAGCAAACCGAAGTCCGGGGCTGTGCCTCTACGGTAAATGCGGCGGTTGTGCAATTGAAGTTTGCGTTCTTATCCGGGGAGACCTGTCCGACGGGGCGTCCCGCTTCGGCGGGAAGCGCAGAGGCTGGCAACAGTCTCTGTGATCGGGCAGAAGTCAGCAGAGGCCATAGTAGGTTTGGAAGTCGCTCGACATCAGGGGCGATGGGAAACGAGCTCCAGAGAAAACTGGAGATGGTCTCACCCAACCGAAGGGCGAAACTTGCATGGGCATACAACCATGCTGTCAGCAGGACGTGCGTTGAAGCCGACCGGTGGAGCAATGTTCTTGTTGCGGTTTGTAGGAAAAGCGTATGTCGCTCGAGAGACGATGTGATGTCAGAGTCTAAGCGAGCTTGACTCCCTTTGGGAGTCATCGGCAGGAACCGCCGGATGCGGACCCGCATGTCCGGTGGTGTGGGGAGGGGGAGCTAAACACTCCCCTTTACCCGATTTAGAAGATTCCTCACGCTTCCTTTGCTTCTTTGCCACGGCGGATTCCTGCACAGAAAGCCCAGACAATGAACAAAGGGATGAGTAGGGGCAGGAGAAAAGGGAAAGCTATTCCCACAAGGATGAGTCCTGCCAATGCCAAGACGCCTAACACCACAAGTCCGACGCCGGCAAGGACAAAAGCAAGCAAAATGCCCACACAGAACAGAGTAACAGTGGTGATGACAAGGCTCCAACCCCCGACCACAGCCTTAAGAGGACCTTCGATTTCCTGTCCGTTGACTGTGACAGACACACCGGAGGACATCAGTCCCCAAGCACAGACGAGCGCCAGAACCAATACACACGCGAGCGCCAGTTTCTTCATTTTATTTCCTTTCTTCTAACGTCCCAGCTCTCCAGCGGCTGTAAGCCGTACGCGAGCCGCGCTTTGTGAGAATCACTGTATTTGCAGAGACACGGCGGAGTCAATAAGGCAGACATCTGCTATGTCCTTGAGCGTTAAGCCTTTCTTGATTTCTAGAGCATTTTAATTTAAAGTATAGCCACATGATGCAAACCAACCGATAGCATCTTGGCTGCAGACGCATTCCAAAGCGAAGGCAATTGCAGCGAGTAAAGCCTCCTGTGTTCTGGCTTTAATGGAGCGAAGAATCTGTTTGATTTTGCTCCACATTTTTTCAATCGGGTTTAGGTCCGGGCTGTAGGGAGGAAGGAAGCGGACTTCCGCTCCAGCCTTTCGGATCCACTCCAGTGCGGTTTGGTTCTTATGAGATGCCAGATTATCGAGGATCACAATATCACCAGGACGGAGTGATGGAACCAGAACGTGTTCGGCATAGGCACAGAAAACATCCCCCGTCGTTGATCCGTCGACTGCCATACAGGCGGTCGATCCATCGAGACGGATCGAAGAGATCATCGTTGTGGTGCACCAGTGTCCGTGGGGCGCGAGATCCACAACCCTTGCCCCTTTCTCTGCACGCCCATACAGGCGGGTCATATTAGTTTTTGCACCTGCTTCATCAATAAATACAAGGCGATTTAGGTCAAGCTGGCTTTGCCCGGCCATCCAATCAGCTCTGGCTTTGGCCACGTCTTCTCGCTCTTGCTCGCTGGCGTGCAACGTTTTTTTTAAAGGACAGGCGCATGTCTTTAAGAAGGTAGTGAATGGCGGGCAGAGAACACTCGAGATGAAGTTCTTCACGAAGCTCTTCCAGAGTGATATCCGGTCGCTTGCGAAGCAACTCCTTAATCCGAACCCGAAGTTCTTCGGTAAAATAGGGCTTACGCCCGCAGTGACTATACCAACAACTGATGTCACCAGTTTGCTTCCGTCGGGACAAAAGCTTTTTAACTGTCCCAAGAGAAACCTTATAGCGCTCGGCAATATCTTGCCGGGTTCCTTCTCCGGCATCGTAAGATGCCAGAATCCTTACACGCAGATCCATTGATAGTGGTTTCATGCCCGAAACCATACAGCAGGCAACACAAAATGGCTATACTATTATTTAAAATGCTCTAGCATGCCTTCAGATGTTGCCGGAAGTCCTTTGTAATCTCCCCTTAGATCTCTTGTGACTGTCGGTGATATTGAAAGTTTGTGAACCACCTTCTTCTCACCGTTTCTTGGTGATGGATCAAGGGCGTAGCATGTCTTGTTATGATACCCAACTACTGCTAGCCAGTGTCCTCCGACGCGTCTCAGAACTTTGCCCTCTTGCCTGTACCATCCAATGTTCAACCATTCGACACGTGTGCCCTTGATGTGGTTTTCAATCCATTCGAGTGTCACGTCTTGCTGGTCCTGATACTCAGCCTTACATGGGCGCCATCCGCTATGCTTTATGGCGCTGTTCGTGACGCCGCGGTCATTCAGAAATGTCTGCAAGCCGGTGGTTAAACTATAGACAATGGTCCCCTCATGTTTGTCGGTATTGAGGTATTTCTCTCTGGTCAGTTCCTTCACCAACGAGTACTGATCCTCGGGCTTTCGGTAAGGGCGGGGGAATAGCTTCTTCTTACTTAACCACACCAGAGAGTCAGAGACCGCCACGGGGCAACAATAGTCTGCACCGTTGTTCTGAAAGTCGGCGGCTTCGCAGGATTGGACCAAGTCGGGCGTTTCGCTAATTTTCTTGCTGTCGTAAGACGTAGACTCATCCGCGAAGCACAGATGAGCCACAATGGCAGAAAAGATAATCGTCTGGGTTGTTATTCTCATCAGTCTAGACCTTATGGCTGAAGTTGGTTCCGCCACGGTTGTTTTCTTTTTAAAATAGGTGGCGTGCCCCATGGGGTGGTCTCGCGGGCTGCTCCGGCGAACCGGAGCCCATCCAACATTGTATTAAGCAATGCAATACAAACCAAAGGATACGCCATGAAGAAAGTATACATAGGGATCGATGCGCATAAAGAGTCAAATACAGTCGCTTTAGCCTTTGCGGGCAAGGAGCCGCCGGCATTATTCGATTCATACGGAAGGAACGTAGTAACCATTGTCTTTTGTCATTATTTGTTTCGCAAATTATCTTTCTGCTTCGCTCCAAGGGTGACTGGATTAAACGCTGCATTTTGCATTCCAATATGAAGCCGCATTGGAATCTGCTTGATCGTATTGACGAAATGGCAATAATCCTCGTTCTCTTCAGGGCAGGGTGAAATTCCCGACCGGCGGTGATAGTCCGCGAGCCGAAAGGCAGATGCAGTGTGATTCTGCAACCGACAGTACAGTCTGGATGGAAGAAGATGTGCAAAAGCCGGATGCCCTGAAGACGTAAGTTTTCAGGGCTTTTGCGTTTGTATAAGGAATTGATAAATGAGTGATAAACTATTTGACCCGGTCGAGGAGGTGCTCGATGCGCTTCGGCGGGGCGAAATGATTCTGGTGACCGATGATGAGGATCGTGAGAACGAAGGCGATGTAATCTGTTCGGCCGAGTTCTGCACGCCGGAACAGATTAATTTCATGATTACCCACGCCCGCGGCCTGGTTTGTGTTCCGATCACTCAGGAGCGCGCATCGCATCTGGGGCTGGCGCGCATGAATGTGTCGCATGAAGGCGACAAGTTTCAGACCGCGTTTACGGTGTCGGTCGACGCCGACGGATGCACGACCGGCATCAGCGCGGAAGAACGTGCCCTGACGGTTCATGCGTTAGTTGATGAGAAGAGTGCTCCGGAAGCGTTGGTTTGCCCCGGTCATGTCTTTCCTCTGATCTCAATGAAAGGCGGCGTGTTGACCCGCGCTGGCCATACCGAGGCAACGGTGGATCTGATGGAAATGGCCGGACTCAAACCCGCTGGAGTGATCTGCGAAATCACCAACGATGACGGCACGATGGCCCGTATGCCGGAGCTCACTAAATTTTCTAAAAAACACAAGCTGAAGATGACTTCGGTTGCGGAGATTATTAAATACCGCTACCTGACTGAAACGCTGGTGGAGTGCGAGCGCTCGGTTGCCATGCCGACCGAAGTCGGCGATTTTAAGCTGCGCATCTACAGTTCGTTTGTGGATGACAAAGATCATCTGGCGCTCTTTATGGGTGAGCCGACCGAAGAAAAGCCGTATCCGCTGGTGCGCGTGCACAGTGAGTGTCTGACCGGCGATGTGTTCGGCTCGCAGCGCTGCGACTGCGGTTCGCAGCTCAAGCGCTCCATGGAGATGGTTGCCGACTACGGCTACGGCGCGGTGGTCTACATGCGGCAGGAAGGGCGCGGCATCGGGCTGACCAAAAAGATCCATGCCTATGAGTTGCAGGATCAGGGGCTCGACACCGTTGAAGCGAACGTGCAACTCGGCTTTGCCCCTGACTTGCGCGACTACGGCATCGGCGCTCAGATTTTGAAGGATCTGGATATGATCAATATCCGGCTGTTGACCAATAACCCGGCCAAGATCACGGGGCTCGATAAGTATGGGATTGAGGTGAAGGAGCGCGTATCCATCGCATTTCCCTGCACGCCGCACAACGAGCGCTACCTGAACACCAAGCGTGAAAAAATGAGTCACATACTTTAAGAATGGAGTAGTGGAACAGGGGAGTGATGGATTGATGGGTAAGGGAATAGAAAAAATCAATTTGGATGCGAGCGGATTAAAGTTCGCGATTGTGGTCAGTCGCTTTAATGAGGAGCTGACCAGTCAGCTGGCGGGCGACGCATTCCAATGCTTGGAAAAAAACGGCGCAAAAGTTTCGAACATAGGAAAATTTAAAGTGCCGGGGGCATACGAAATTCCGGTGGTTGCCTCTCAGCTGGCCGCCTCCGGAAACTACGATGCGCTGATTGTGCTCGGCGTGGTTGTCGAGGGCGAAACCCAGCATGCGCAGATGATCATTGATACGACCGGTCAGAGCATTCTGGACATCTCCTGTAAAACCGGTATTCCAGTGATTAACGAAATCGTTGGCGTGCGCACCTGGGAGCAGGCGGTGGCGCGTTGCTCCAGCTCTCAGCAGAGCCGCGGCTGGTACGCCGCCGAAGCCGCCATTGAAACCGCCAATCTGATGAAAATGATAAAGGAATCTAAATGAAAAAAATTACGGGACGCCGTCAGGCACGCGAATGGGTGGTTCAGTTTCTGTTCCAGACCGAGTTTAACCCGGAGGAGCTGGATCAGGCTCTGGAGGATTTCTGGAACGATGAGGAAAAGACACCGCTCGACCGTGACCGCAACTATGTGAACGAAGTGATTCGCGGCGTGATTGAGCAACAGATGAAAATCGACCGGACCATTAAGCGCTATACCGATAACTGGGATGTGGATCGCTTGGGTGTTCTCGATCGCATCGTGCTGCGCGTGGCGGTGTATGAAATGCTTTTCCGCGACGATGTGCCGCCGGTGGTTTCCATCAATGAAGCCATCGAAATCGCGAAGGCCTACAGCGGACAAAAGTCGGCCCGGTTTGTGAACGGCGTGCTCGACCGGATTCAAAAGGAACTTGATCGCCCGGCGCGGACCCCCGATACCAATGGATAAACACGTTCCATTTATGCAGCGCGCGCTCGAGCTCGCCCGGCGCGGCGAGGGGATGACCTGCCCCAATCCGCCGGTCGGGGCCGTGCTGGTTCAAAACGGTAAAATTATTGCCGAAGGATTTCACAAAAAAGCCGGCAGTCCGCACGCTGAAGTAAATTGCCTTCGGCAGGTCGACGGTCAAACGTCTAAGCGTCTGAGCTCGGCAATCCTTTATGTATCGCTTGAGCCGTGTTCAACCACCGGCCGTACGCCGCCTTGCACCGATCTGATTCTGGAGCGCGATATTCGCCGCGTGGTGATCGGCTGTAAAGATCCGAATCCAGCCCATGCGGGCAGGGGAATCCGCAAGCTGCGCCGCGCGGGCGTGGAGGTGATCACTGGGGTCTGCCGCAAAGAGGCCGAGGCGCTGATCGCCCCCTTTGCCAAACGGATGCTGATCGGATTGCCGTATGTGACACTCAAACTGGGCGTGACGCTCGACGGGCGCATCGCGGATAGCTCCGGCAAGTCGCAATGGATTACCGGCCCCGCCGCCCGTAAAAAGGTGCAGGAGCTGCGCCGCGCCGCCGATGCCATTATGGTGGGCGCAGGAACTGTGCGGGCCGACAACCCATCCTTATTGCCGCGCCCGGCCAAAGGCCGTACACCATGGCGGGTGGTGGTGGGTTCCGATATTCCGAAGACCTCAAACGTGCTCACCGATGATGCCGCCAGCCGGACGCTGGTTGTGAATGGCCCCTTGAAAAAGGTTCTGCGGGATTTGGCGAAGAACGATGTGATGCACGTCGTGTGCGAAGGCGGCGGCGAACTGGCCGCCTCGCTGATTCGCGCCGGACTGGTCGATGAGTTTGTGATTTTTATGGCGCCGTCTCTGCTCGGCGGAACCGGTTTTCCAATGGTTGGAAAAAAAGGATGGGCGCTGGCGAACATGCCGCGGCTGAGTTTCCAAACCTTGGAAAAATGCGGAGAGGATATTTTGATACGGGCCGTGCCCGTGAAGGAGAACTGATTATGTTTACAGGGATTGTGCGTACAGGACGGATTGAATCGATTGAGATGCAGGGGGAGGCCGGGCGGATTAAAGTGACGCCGGAGCGCCCGTGGGAGCAGCCGATAGCGCTTGGCGACAGCATCGCCGTCAACGGCGCCTGCCTGACCGTTGCCGCCATTGAAGGGGACGGCTTCTGTTTCGATGTGTTAGCCGAAACATTTGATAAAACCAACCTCGGAGAAAAATCGTCCGGATCGCTGGTGAATCTGGAACGGGCACTGTCGCTCGGCGATATGCTTGGTGGACACATCGTGACCGGTCATGTGGACGGCACCGGCCGGGTGAAGAAGATCGAACAGGTCGGGCGCGATTGGAAATTTACCATTGAGTGCGCGCAGGAAGTGCTCATGCTGATGGTGTATAAGGGTTCGATCGCGATCGATGGTATTTCTCTGACGGTTGCGGAGTTGCTGGACGACGGTTTCGTCGTTCATATTATTCCCCACACGATAGAGGAGACAGATATGTCGGAGTACGAAGTTGGAACGAAGGTAAATCTGGAAGCCGACATTCTTGGAAAACATGTACAACGTATCCTTGAATTTGGTGGCGGACAGGAGTACCGTTTGACATTTAAAGATGTCTAGAGTTTAAACCCACCAGAGCTGGAGAGAATGATGAAGAAAATTTTGGTTGTAGATGATGAACCTGCGATTCGTTCGATGCTGGGTGTGGTGCTGGCCGCCGATGATCGTGAGTTTGTTGAAGCGACTAACGGAACCGAAGCACAGGAAATTCTAGAAACCTCTGTATTCGATCTGGTGATCAGCGATGTGATTATGCCGGACTGCGATGGCATTGAGCTGGTGATGGCGATTCGCCGCAAACTGCCCAATGTTCCCGTCATTATTATGTCCGGCGGTGGACGGGTGCAGGCCAGTCATTATTTGAAGCAGGCCACAAAGCTCGGTGCGGCCAAAGTTTTTGAAAAACCATTTGATACCGCCGAGCTTCGCACCACCGTCTCTACACTTCTCGGTGAAATCGAGCCCGCCGCAGCTGGCGAACAGCAAGTCGATGCGGCTGGCGAACAGGAACCTGCATGAACGACGCGAATTTGTTGAAAAAATTCGAAGAAACCAATGCCTTGCTAAACGGCCATTTTGAACTCCGCTCAGGCCTTCACTCCAACCAGTTTTTCCAGTGTGCTCTGTTGCTGCAATACCCTCGCATTGCCGGGGAGGTGTGCGAAGCGCTCGTGAACAAAATTAAAACCACGCTCGGCGAGCTGGAAATTGACACCATTATTGCTCCGGCGATCGGAGGAATCACTGTCGGCCACGAAGTGGGCCGTGCGCTGGGTGTTCGCTTTGTGTTTGTCGAGAAGGACGCCAACGGCGACCTGCTGATGCGCCGCTTTAAAATCAACAAAGGGGAGCGCTTTCTGGTGGCCGAAGACGTTATTACCCGCGGCGGTCGTGTACAGGAAACCGTGGATATTGTTAAAGCGCACGGCGGTATCGTGCAGGCTATCGGCGTGCTGGTCAACCGCAGCGGCGGCAAAGCGCAATTTGATGCCCCGCTGGTGAGCCTGCTCGAGATGGCACCGGTCACCTGGGCGCCGGACGAATGCCCCCTCTGTAAAGAAGGGCAGCCGCTGGTTCATCCCGGAAGCTAAGGAAGCCTAATGAAAACCCCCTCGGAGATAACAAATACCGACCTTCTCCAGGGCGATTCCCCTTCCGGCGGGATTTTTTTCGGCACACTTTTCAGTTGTCGTGTTTTCACTCTGGGCGTAATCTCTCCGCTCATTTTTGTTCTGCAAACCACGAGGAATCTGAATTATGGCACACCCGCTTGAAGCCCTGCTTGTTCTACAGGAAAAAGACCGAAAAATTGCGAAACTCCAGCGCGAAATCCGCGACATCCCCGCCCGCAAAGCTGAGGTGGAAACCCAACTCGAACAAGCCAAAATGAAGTTGGCTGCCGCCCGCGAAGAGCAGATGCAGATCCAGTCTGACCTCAAGCAGCTTGAAATCGAAGTGGAATCCCATAAAGAAAAGATTACCCGCTATAAAAACCAGCAGATGGAAGCCAAAACCAACGAGCAGTACCGCGCACTGCTGATTGAGGTCTCCACCGAGGAAAAGGGAATTTCCGAACTTGAAGATCGTGAGCTCGAACTGATGGAAAAGCTCGAGACATCCAAAAAAGCAATTGAAGTGCGCGAGGCGGAACTGGCGGAAGAAGAAGACGGAATCCGCGACGAGCAGGAAATGCTTATGGAACGCCTCGAAGAGGTGAAAGAGGATCTCGCCGCAGTGATCGAAAAACGCGCGAAGATGGCAGGTGAGGTGGAGCCATCACTTCTGACCCGCTACGAACGCGTTTTCGCTAACAAAGGCGATTTTGCTGTCGTGCGTGTTGAAAACGGCCATTGCCGTGGATGCAATATGAAACTTCCGCCCCAGGTCATCAACGACGCCATCAACCCCGCCAAACTCGTCGGCTGCAACTATTGCGGACGCATGCTGGTGAATATTTAGTTATTGGTTATTTGGTATTCGTTATTGGGGCTTCCGGGTTCTTGTAGCTGTTTTATCGTTCCGAATAACCAATCTCTAATAATGAATAACTGCCACAGGCAAAATAGACCGTTTCTCGCTATCTTGCTTCGTTGCGAACTGCACACGTTTTTCTTGTCGTCGAAAATTTTGGCATAGCGTATCTTCCTTCGTTGCAGGCAGAGTGTATCGGCCGCTCCTCGTTTCGGCGGGGGGAGGAAAGTCCGGACTCCGCAGGGCAGGACGTTCCGTGGTTAACGCGGGAACATCGGCGCGATATCGCCGGTGATGGAAAGTGCCACAGAAAATGAACCGCCCCGATTCGTCGGGGTAAGGGTGAAAAGGTGGGGTAAGAGCCCACCGCCCCGAGGGTAACCGAGGGGGCAGGGTAAACCCCGTCCGGAGCAAGATCAAATAGGGATCAAGAGGCTGCCCGCCTCACTTGAGATCCGGGTTGATTGCACTAGATAAATGGCTGACTCCTTCGGGAGAACAGAATCCGGCTTACCGCTCTGTCTGCACTTTTTTATTCGTTGGAGAAAATCGGCTTTAATAACCTGCCCGTTATAGGTCATATTCTTCGCTTCCGTTACCCCGGTAGCTTCCGCCGTCGCTCTCAGAGCTATGGCGGACAGGCAGTTGGATGATCCAACTTCGCTTGTAACGTCGAAAGGGATTGCAAAATCTCAATCGAAAATCGACAATCTGCACTTCTCAATCGAAATACCCCGGTAGCTTCCGCCGTCGCTCTCAGAGCTATGGCGGACAGGCAGTTGGATGATCCAACTTCGCTTGTAACGTCGAAAGGGATTGCAAAATCTCAATCGAAAATCGACAATCTGTACTTCTCAATCGAAATACCCCGGTAGCTCAGTTGGATAGAGCATCGGATTTCTAATCCGACGGTCACAGGTTCGAGCCCTGTCCGGGGTACCAATTAACTACCTGTCACACAGCACTTTGCAGAAGGTGCTGTTTTTTTATTTCTGCCTCGTTCGGCCCGACTTCGGGTTTGGCCGTTTGATTCGCCCTCTTTGTGCGGGGGCGTTGCATGTTGAAGCATTAAACGGAGGCAGAGAACATGGGGCGCTTCGTATATTTTTGTGGAACAAGAGGGAAATTTTCTACAACCGCTGACGCTAGAGGAAGCCCGAGAGGCTCCGAGGAGGGATGCTTCAACTATGGAATAAACAGTACTCCGGTTTTCCGGAGCAGCCTTAATGACATGGCTCGATTTTTCGCAAAACCTTAAATGCAAATGAGTTTGCTGGCAAGGTCTCTGCAAAAATCCATGCTGTTTATTCCTTCTAATCTCTCTACTCCTCGGCTGTTTACTCTAGTGAGCATGCGAACGGTTGTGAAAAAATCCCCACTAAATTCTGCGAAGAACTCAAAGATCGAAACGCACCGGAAGCGGACAAATGGCAAGCAGGCCAACATCAAAGGCTTCCACTCCCTGCGGACGACCTGGATCACCATGGCCCTGACTGCCGGGGTTCCCATGGAGCTGGTCCGCCGCGTCACCGGTCATTCCACCGTTGAAGTGGTCTTAAAACACTATTTCCGTCCGAATCGTGAGGAATTTCGCCATGCGTTGGAATCATCGCTCCCCAAAGCCCTGACAGGTGGTCCGCAGGAAAAGAAGGCTACCCCTCACGACAAAATCGTCTGGCTTTTGGAACATGGCGAGGGGTTGGATAAGGCCGCGATCCTAAAGAAGCTGGCAGAGATCGAGCCGGAGTTGGCGGCTTGACCAGCCGAAGGCCTTGGGGTCTGATCATATCAACCGAATGAGCAAAGCGGGGTTCTGAACAGGAGTCCCGTTTGATTTTTGGCCCTGCTCGGAAAAAAAGTTAGAGAAATTTTCAGCCGCTGACTTTGCGGGACCATTTCAGGGCGGAGGCGAGGGTCGGTATTTCCTGCCGGAGGCGGGAGAGGATGGCTTCTTGGGACTCCATGCAAAGGGCGAGAGCGCGGAGGGCATCATCGCCCATTTCCTGGCTACCGAACAACTCGCTTTCACGTTCGGAGAAATCCAGCCCAGTCTGAACGCCGGAGGTATGGCCCAGGCTGTAGCCGGACAACAGCAGATGACCAGGGCCCCAGTTGTCCTTGCACTGATCCTCAAACCATGTCGGAGAGGGCGTATGGCTGTCTACCTTCAGCAACTCGAGCAGCTTGCGCTCACGGCTGAGCTGGGTCTGAATCTCTTTCTTAGGGACTGAAGCAATTTGCAGCCAGATCAGTTTGCTAACCAATACAGCAAAGCCGTCAGAGTATTCTTTGAGAATCGGCAGACCGAAACTCTTCTGCACCGTCATGATAAACGGCGGCGATTTCCCGCATTCTTCTGCCAGTTGCTTGAGGTTCATGCTACGGTTGGATTAGTTCAAGGTGGATTGTATGCAACGGCTGAGATGATCTGATGTCGCGGCAATTTCTGCGTCAGACATCTCACCTGAGGAGTTATCAATAAATGCTGCGAGAGCTTTTTCGTTAATCACCCAAACCTTGGCATTGCGGGCATTGTTGTTTTGAACAAACCAGCCGGGATATACAACAACCGGCTGCACAAAGTGTTTTTTTCCTGTGCCGGCTTGCAGACGTTCAAAAAGCCATTTTGCCTGAGCTTTGCCGACAGGGTCAGTCCGATAATTTGACAAGCCCGACAGGGTCAGCCGACAGGGTCAGTCCGATAAAGGGACAGGGTCAGTCCGAGAATGCGGGAAAAAAGGGACGAGGGGGCAGGTCTCAAGCATCAAGATTCATAAACCCGATGCCGATATGAGTGGGTCAAATATCGTCACCTCCTTGTTAAAGGCAACAATGCTATCTCAAATTAAAATCCTGGCCAGGAGGTCAAATCTCGGACGCTTACGTCGCACTGGGTTTTGAATGTTTTGATTTTTTGCAGGGGTTAATCAGCAGTATGGGCCTGTCTACAGTTGGTTTGTTGTTGCGGGACAAGCAGTCTGAAAGCCTGTCCTGCTTAGTTTTGCAACCGGATCGGCTGATTTAAGCTGAAATCTAGAGCCCTTTTCCGAACCAGCGTCCGCGGGTGCCGATGATGACGCACAGGCCGGTGATTCCAAATGAGGTCACCAGAGCCAGGGAGCGATAGCTTCGAACATCCACATCGTATTCCGCAGGTATAAGCAGAATGTAGATGGCGATTCCAATTGATAGACTTGTGATGGCGGTCCACCACAGCCACGCATTGCGACTCGTTCGTTTCATAAAATTCATTCATACAACAGCTTACAGATTTGCAGTTTTTACACAAGAAAAACCTGCTGAGCTCTAGAAGTTTACAATTTCGTTTTTTCGATAGCCTTTAGCAGGCCCTGAAGGTCGTTTTTCACGGTTTGCAGTTTATGAGCGGTTTGTTGCGAAGTTGATAATCCGTAGCGGGCCGCCTCTATATGATCGAAAAGGAATTTTGCTTTCTCTGTTTCGAGACCGGCTTTTTCCATTGCGTTTAGGACGATGTGCGGTGTGACTTCGCCCGGTGGAAGGTTTAGGCGATTGCCGAAATAGGAGTTCAGTGCGTTTCCGGCAGCTTCATAAAATGCGGTGGTGTCGTTTTTCCGGAGGGCGTCATCGGCGGCTTTGAGGGCGGCGCGCGCGGCCTTTGGAGCCTGTTGGCGGCGAACTCTCGCGGTGTCTTTACGGCGCCGTTGATAAAACCGCCGTGCGAGGAAAAGTAGCAGTCCGGCCCCCAGCGCGGCGGAAAGGGTCCACAACCACGGGCGGATCCGTTTCCATTGTTTTTTCAGCCAGCCGGTGATGCGTTGCACATCGCTCTCTGTGGCGAAAGGCGTATCGGCCGGTGCAGCGGTTAAGGTCTCCTGCGCTGCGAAAACCTGCGCGGTGTTGTTGGACGAGGCGTTGACGGTGATGGGAATGGGGGTGCTGCTGACGGTCCGGTACTGTCCTGCTTCGCTGTCGAAGTAGGAAAAATCCAGCGGTGGAATTTCGGTGACGGTTGCATTTTGCGGCGAAATAACCTGCTCAAACCGGACGCCGTTGTTGCCCTGTTGGCGGACTGCATCGCCAAAGAGGCGGAACGGGGCTTCGGCCGGCAGGGCGGGCGGAAGAATGCGATCATAGTTGCCTTCACCGATAAGGGTCATTTGCAGGGTAATCGGATCGCCGGGAGCAACCTCTTTTGGTTCTGCGGTGACTCTAAATTTAAATCGCCCGACCACCCCGCTGAAATTTCCCGGTTTTCCAATGGTTGGGAGCGGCAGTACCTCAATCGTGACCGGCTTGGTGCTCAGTTCCACTGGAATGGTCTGTACGGCATCGAATAGACTGAATCCTCCAAAAAACGGATCCCGCTGCCGTTGTTGCCGGGGGCTGGCAACCTGTATGGTGACCGTCGGCGCGAACTCAAACGAGCCGGAGCCCATCGCGCGCAACGATGCGGTGAACCGGCGGACATCGTATAAAACGCCATCGATCGTTTCGCGTGTTGCGGGCGCTTCATTCCATTCTGTTTTTGACAGGCCCGTTTCCGGGATGCCCTGCAGATTTTCGACACGCTGAATCTGCAGTCCGGATTTTGAGTAGATGGACAGCGTCAGCTTGAACGGTTCCTGCACATACACTCTGTTCCGGCTGGAGGTGATCCGTGCAAACGCCATGTCGTTCCAGCTCTGAGCATCTGTCACATCGCCGGATGTTCCGACCACCTTCAGCGAACCGCTCAGCCGTTTCACTTCGCCGTCCACCTTGTAGTTAAACGGGCCGATCGTGAACTCGCCGGTGCGCTGCGGATAGGCGTTGATGGTATAGGAAACGGACTTGTCCATTTTGCCGTTGATGATGCGGGTCTGGCTGGATTGTCCTGTGCCGGAAAGGCTCAAGCCGTCGACGCGCGGAAAATCGGGTGCTTGCGGCCGTTTGGCATCGCGTACCTCAACCTGGATCTGCGCCGCCTCGCCCAGTGAAATAATCGGCGGGTTTACCGTCATGGTTACATCCGCCCCAAAGACCTGTGCGGCCAGTAGAGTAACAAAGGCGGCAATTTTAAAATTTGCCGCTGCGCTGCCCTGCATTCGCCGTGCCCAGCTCGACTTCGTCTCGGTTCCAGTTTCCAGTTTCAAATTTCCATCCTCACCAATCTTTATCGACTCGTACGGGTTGGCCGAGATAGGGCCGCAAATCCTGACGCTGATCTTTTTCGTTTAGCTTCATGGCGTCAAGCAGTTGCTGTGCTTCCTCTTCGCTCATTTCACCGGCCTGCTGCGGTTGAGCAGGTGATGGCTGAGCCTCCTGCGGTTCCTGTTCCTGGTTCTGCTGATCCTGATTCTGCTGATTTTGCTGATTCTGCTGATCCTGATTCTGCTGATTTTTCT
Organism: Kiritimatiellota bacterium; assembly: GCA_014381785.1. Taxonomy (GTDB): domain Bacteria; phylum Verrucomicrobiota; class Kiritimatiellia; order Kiritimatiellales; family Tichowtungiaceae; genus Tichowtungia. The sequence goes on along the minus strand of JACNKZ010000057.1, from coordinate 1,639 downwards.
GATCCTGGTTTTGCTGATCCTGGTCTTGTTGATGCTGGTTTTGCTGGTCTTGTTGCTGTTGGTCTTGTTGCTGCTGTTCGATCAACTCCTTCAGTTTCTGAAGCTTCTCGTCATCCGGATATTTTGCAAGCGCTTGTGTAACCAGATTGCTGGCCACCGGCGTATTGCCGAAAATGTATTCCCGCGCCGCCGGATTAAACAACTCCGTGGCCGTCTGCGCCGAAGCGAAGCCGCACAGAAATATCAAAACTGTAATGATGCGTTTCATGGTTTAAGCGGGTTTTGAGGGTACACGATGTTGATCACATTCTGGTTGTTTTGAATCAGCTGCTGGAACTCCTGCGCCAGTTCCGGATCGAGATCAAAGGCCCAGCGGCGCTCCGGCTTGTCAGCCAGCATCACATCGGCGGCGGCCTGATAGTCAAAGAGGTCAATTGCATGTTTGGCGTTTTTTATTTCTTCTTTGGTCTGCTCAACCGCACGTTCCAGCATCTGGAGCTGTCCGTCGGCGCGGTCAATGAGCGGCTGAACCTCTTTGTGGCTCGGTGCGAAATCCTCCAGAACGGGATCCAGCGTCTTTTTGACCGTCTCATAGTTTTCTTTTGCGGCTTTGGCCTGGAACTGTTCCAGCAGACTGTCGGCTTCATTAATCAGTTGAGTCGCTTGTTTGATCCGTCCGCTGACCATGATGTTGAGCGCCCGTTCCAGATTCTGTTTGGAATCCAGATCGTTTGGGTTCAGTTCCAACGACTGCTCAAACAGATGGATGGCCTCGGCCACGGCTTCGAGCCGGTTGGTGGTTTGGCCGGAGGTGGTGCCGGCGAGCAGGGTGGTGCCGCGGTTATAGAGCGCTTTGAATTTGAGTTTTTCATCATCGGTACGACTGGCGACGTCACCGAACAGTTTTTCCGAACCTTGGAAATCGTTCGCCCGGTACAGCTCACAGCCCAGATTGTAGTTATCCACTGCTGAATTTTTTTCTTCTGCCGCCTGAACATGAGGCGCCCAGAACAGAAGCAGTAAGAGCACCGCTTTCGGCGCGCGCAGAAGTCCTTCGGCCATCAGGAAAAGCAGGGCGGTGGCGGCAAGCCATCCAAAGCGCTCTTCGTACACTTTAGCCAGACGTGTTTCCTGTTCGTCGCGCTGAAGACCGGAAATGCCGAGTTTGTAGATGCGGTCGAGGCCGAAATCGCCGGGTGCGGAGCGGACGTAGAAGCCGCCGGTTTCGCGGGCGAGTTGTTCGAGCAGCGTTTCGTTAATGATGCTTTTCACCACACGACCCTGTTTGTCTTTCACGTAGCCGCCGCCCTGAGCCGGAATCAGTTCGCCTTCGGGTGTGCCGACGCCAATGGAGTAGAGCCGGATGTTTTCCGTTTTGAGTTTTTGCGCCATTTTCAACGGGTCGCCGACGTGATCCTCGCCGTCGGTAATTAAAATAATGACTTTATCTGCTTCGCTGTTTTTCTCGAAGCTGTCGGCGGCGGCAACATCATCGATAGCGGCACCCAATCTCTCTGCACGCATTATGAAGAAAACTTTGAGCAGGTGTTGAAGAGGTTGGCATGACCACCGATGAACAGTTTAGGTGAGACCAAGACCGCTGCCAGAAAAAGGCTCCGAAAAATTGACTCTGAAACGT
>JACNKZ010000088.1 GCA_014381785.1 Kiritimatiellota bacterium | reverse complement strand
TTACGAAATCCGGCACCGGCTTGTTCGGCTGACAACCTACCACATGCAAAATCGTTTCAATCCCTCGACGGTTCAACTCCTCTGCGACAGCAACCGCTAGATCGCCCCCTTTGCGCACCCAATTGACTCCAAGCAACAACAACTCACAAGAACCACGACTTTTATTGCGGATAATCTCATCAATATCCTTCTGGGTCCGATTACACTCAATATTTGCACCAAGAGGCACGACTGCTACGCGATCATTCCCAACTCCATAATTTGCACAGGCAGTCTCGGCCGCCCATTCTGACGAATAAATCCCCAATTTCGAGCGAGCAAGCGCTAGCTTATCATGCCTGATTCCTAAAGAAATAGTCCTCTTGCTCAACCCAGAAAAACTATCATAAAAACCAATCATTTCAGCAAAATTTGCATCCGCAAAAAAGAAGATGGGCTTGGATGTTCTTAGCTCAGCAATGGGGATCGGCAAATGAGAGAATATAATATCATAATCTCCCCCCCTTAACCGACGCTTAATCTGGCGCGCGTAACTTTTTAAAACTAATGACTCTCGTTCACCTAAATATACTTTCCCCGAGAATATCTTAATTAACTTCCGAATAATTTTTATTGGTAACACATACGGGTTCTTCAGATTCCCAACCGGGATCATCTCATGCCCAGCCGCTTTCAGCGCTTGGTACATATACGAAACCGTACCCGACCACGCAAAAACATCAAACGGGTCAGCCGTCGTTACAAACGCTATTTTCATAAATCCCTTGTTTTTTTAGAGCGCTCAACAAGAAGCGCTCTGAATCGTTGCGCAATGTGGCCAATTGCGCACTTACTTGCACATAGTCAATGCGACTTTCAGACTTGACCATGCGTTGCATCTTCGCAAAATTTGTGCACTTGCGATCCTCTAACCCCAACAATCCCAGCAAACTCTCTAAACGACTGGTACCGGCACCTGGATTCGGAATCCAAATGAAATCTTTTTCAAACAGTATTGCGAAGCAAATCCCATGAAACGAATCGGTCACCAACATCTTTTTACACGCCCGAAGCTTGCCTAACCACGAAGCCACAGGGTGATAGTAATGCGTTGTTTCTCCTGAAGACGAGGTTGCGCTGCCATAATAAATGTCCTCGATTGAATGCCCCAACCCCGCAATCAGCTTTTGCACGTCATTAAACCCGCACATCCCGCCACGCAATTTATAATAAACAAAATCTGATGCTTTAATTTCAGGGTCAGCCTTATCGATAATCGAGTCGAAAAAACTGCGGCCAACCAATAGGGCTGGATCCAGAACATGCGTGGCCGCTATCCCGAACTTATCCCGGCATATATCCATTCCGCTTTTTTCACGTACGGAGACCGCTCTGAATTTCTTCAGACAAGCGGCAGCGACCGCCGTCACGACATCATCCCCCTCCCACTGATCTGTTCCGAAACTCGCGGCATAGGCAATTCGTCGGCACCGATCCGGTAAAAATGAGAGAAAAAATGCGGGAAATGTGTGGGAAGTATAAGCCAAACGCCACACCTGATCACTACCGACGACAACCGCATCATAATGCTTTGAAGCCTCTTCCAACTCACTCAAGCCGCACAAGGCCTTTGTCCGCGTGAGCCACTCTTGACGAAATATCTCAAACACCTCCGCATTTTTCACAGCCATCACACAAACCTGCGGACGAGTTTCTTTTATTATCGAGAGACGTCTCAGCAACCCGATGCCCTTCCATCGCAAGCGAGTCATTAAACTTATCTTTGGTTGCGGAGCCTTCGGCGGTATGTAGTTAATATGCTCCACTTCACATGCAACGTTCTTACGAATGAAATCTTCCAGAGCCGCAGCCTGAAGCACCGCGCCATAATTAAACCGCGTATACTGTAAATTTAAGATGCCGATCTTCATGATTTCCCTATCCAACAACAAACCTTCTTCGCTGCCTGTTTCACCAAACTGAAACAATGCGTGATGAAGGGAGGGCGACCATAACGCTGCATCGCTTTTTTAAATCCTGCCTGATCCAGCTCGGCCAAAAACCTGCCTCGGTTATTTCCGGCGACAACACTTTGCCGCAAACAGATATTCCCGCCGTAAACCTGTTCGATACTCATCACCCTCGACGTTACGCGGGCATCAAGTGCCTCAACGGCTCGCTTTCCTTTTTTCGTATTGGCAAGAACAACGGAAGTGCCCTTGTTCTCATCCAGCTCAGAAGCGTGTTTTCCAACACCCCAAAAATCGCCGAGGCTCAAATCCACATTGCGGTGGTCTTCTTTAAATTTACAAATGTGACAGCATGGACGAATAACAAGGTTATACCGCAGATACGCCTGCATAAAAGGATCGGTGTTGCGATCCTGATGATGCACTGAACCATTCCCAAACGTCACCTTGGTGTGAAATTGGTTCCAGCCCTTGTCCTTGTTTTTAAACTGTACCTTAACGACCTTCGCCCCGTGTCGCTGTTCAAGCATCTTCAAATAGGCGGCATAAGCCTTGGGAGAATTAATTCCACGGCAGATAAAGTCGCAGAGCAGAAGCTTTTCAGGCACCCCGCCCAAATACGCCCGCAACCCGGCCGCCTGACAAGGCGTACCGCAAAACAACACGGATCGGTCTTGCGCCAAAAACTGTTTAATTTCACGGAACACCAAGCGAATATCACTCTGTGCATACTTCGATTGGCGCAAGCGACCTAAATCCTCCGCTCTCTCCGAGACCATGTGATGAATCATAAACGCTTCATCATAAACCGCGCCGACCACCACACCGCCCGTCTCATATACCGAAAGAGCCAGCTCACTGAACAGTCCGCCGGATGTACTCTGAATACGGCGCTCTTCATCATTACTCCACGCCGCATACACAGTCGCGTCTTCGAGCGACTCCCCATATGTCGGCAACGGATTAATTAACGGACATACCTGTATGCATTGTCCGCAATCAATGCATCGCTCATTTATCAGCGGATAAGGAAATCCTTCCTCATCCCACTGCATTGAAATCGCGTCACACGGGCAGATATTCTGACAAGCGCCGCACCCTGTGCAATTCGCCTTATCTGTAATAACCAAACGATTCATTCTATTTCCACTCAACATTTTCGCGGACGCACTTTGCGGGAATTCCGGCAACAATGGTTTTTGCCGCGACGTCTTTGGTCACGACTGCCCCAGCCGCCACAATGGCCCCCTCGCCGATCGTCACGCCTTTAAGCACCATTGTTCGAGTTCCTAACCAAACATGGTCCCCGACAGAGACCATCTGATCCACAACATGCTTATTATCAAGGAGCTGATGAGAATCGCTGTCTATCACGATGACCTGCCGAGCAATTGTTGCGCCCTTACCAACCGTAATTGATTTTGAGCAGCGGAGCTGACTGCCGGCATTCATATAGCCGCCGCCCAGAACCATTGTCGCATTCTTGTAAACAGCAATATCGCAGTTATAGTAAGCCTTGAAGTGACTCAAGACACTCAACGTTGCCCCCGCTTCCAGCAAAAGATACGTTTCGCCTCCCGTTAGCGGGGAAAAATTTAGAACCAGATCCCCTTCCAGTCGAATCCGCGCAGTGCGGTCAATTTTTATACGCGCCCCCCAATACGGCACCACATATGCGCCTTTTTTGCGCTCAACCGTTTTGGTAAAAAAATTCAACCAGACAAACTGAAACCAATTGATCCTGAAGCAACAACCTCTTCGCAAAAACCGTTTCATACCCATTCCTTTTTACAGCTTACTGAAATCCGCGGTATCCGGATTGTGCCGAACGCGATAATTTTCATTTATCCCAGCGATCTTTCGCATGTCATCATCAGTTAACTCAAAATCAAAAATATCCATGTTTTGGCGAATTCGCTTGAAGCTGGAACTTTTCGGGCAGGTACAATAACCCGACTGAACAATCCATCGGAGCACCACTTGCGGAACGGTTTTTTTGTATTTCACACCGAGCTTAACCAACACAGGATGATTGATTAACCGTGGGTCCATTCTCGCAAGCGGACTATACGCCTCCATTGCGATTCCTTTTTTCGAGCAATAATCCACCAACGGCTTCTGCGTCAAAAGAGGGTGCAACTCCACCTGATTGATCACAGGGACAACCGACGCAATTTCAAATAATTTCTCGAAATGATGCTCATGGAAGTTACAGACGCCTATCGCCTTTACCAGCCCCTCTTTATACAACGCCTCCATTTGCCGCCATGAGCCCAAATAAGTGTCTGGATTGGGCCAGTGCATCAAATACAAATCGAGATAGTCCGTTTTTAACGCCGTTAGTGATTGTATTAACGCCCTTCTTACATCCCCGGTGCGCTGGGCCGAATTGCTTAATTTGCTAGTCATAAAAACCGATTTCCGCGGGAAAAATTTGAGCACTCGCCCTAAATAATGCTCATTGCCATATGCAGATGAAGTATCAAAGGCTCGGTATCCTGCCAAAAACGCCAAAGGAACAACTTTATACAACACCCGTTTCATTGGCCAAGTCCCCAGCCCCAAGGAAGGCATCTCAACCCTGTTATTGAGCTTCATTACCGTACTTTTCTCCATCATGCACTTCTCCTAAACCCAGCATTAAGACTGCTTAAAACTATTTTGTGCTCGAAGAATAAAATTGCCCCAAGTGCCAGCAAGCAATACACAGCTCCATACGCTAGCAACTGACTCCAGCTAACTACCTGATGCTGACCGACCGACCACCATCCTGTTACCAAAAGCAGAGCAGCATAACTCACAGGAAACATGTACGCCTTCGCAACATATCTCCAAAAAGGAACCCCTACCAACTTGGATACGTAAACTGCCGCGATCGGACGACGTATACACTCAGAAATCACCGTTCCAACTAATACACCCACTATTCCGAGCTCCGTATAACCCACGAGAAAAACAGAAAGAATGACATTAAATATCGCCGTTGGTACATTCAACCAAACCGCGAACTTCATCCTCTTCTTACCCAACAGAATGGGCCAATGTGCGCCCCCAGCATAATTAAACAGGTTGGCAACCGCCCACATTTTGAGCACCAGCGACACTGTTTTGACGTCCTCTCCCAACTTGTCGAACAGCCAGAGACGACAGAACGAATCGGCAAAAAGAATCATTGCCGCCGAGAAAAACGCACCCAAATACAGTGTATACTTGGTGCCCAGAATAAGGATCTGCTGTTCGCGATCCCAGTTATCACCCACATGATATTTGGTGGTCAATGGCGTCAATTGATTCACCGCTGCCAACACAATCGGGCTAACCATCTGCGGCAACCGGGAGCCCGCCTGATACAGCGCCACTCCGCCCAGCCCCAGATAGCGGGAAATAATCAGAGGATCCATCCGCTGCGCCAGCATCTGCGTCAGCTGCAGCACATACATGCTTCCGCCCAACTTAAAAAGCGGAAGCAGACTCCCCCAATAAATATGGCGCATCCCCAAAACCCCGCCATAACAAATCTTGCGATAAAACAATCCCATCACGCCCAGCCGAATCACCGCACCCAGCACCATCACCGCACACCAAATAATCAGCGGATTTACATCGAACACCGTCAGGCAGATAAACAGCATCAAGCTGATGCAAAGCTGCGCAAACATCGAAATGTTGTTCTGCACATCGTAGCGCATAAAACTGCTGATACCCGCCGTAAATACGGGCGTCACAAAAGAAATCAGCACCGTCAATGGCGCATAGGTGCGCAACAGGAGCGTCATAAGCCCCACATACTCGTCATTCACGTTAAACAGGGAACACAAGGCGGGTGCGAAGGCGGCCCCCACCCCGCCAATCAATAAGGCAATTCCAATATACAAAACCAGTGCCGACGAAGATAAGCGCTGAAACCCCGCCTTATCTTGAAGAGCCACCATTTCAGACAACTCCCGGTTCAAGGCCGAGCGTAATCCCAGATCAGCTATTTCAGCAAAGCCGATCACGGACATCAGTATCCCGATAACCCCATAGCCGTCCCTGCCCAGTTGCCCGAGCAAGAAAGGGACCATAAACAGCCCAATCGCGGCCTGAAGCCCTACCGCGCCCCAGCCAGTGAGCATATTTTTCAAAATCTGGATTACTGTTTTATGCATAAAAAATCTGGTGTATCGATAAAAGTTAAAAATTGACCGGAACTATTCCCCCAAGTCCATTGAACAAAACTTTCTGCGGGACAATCTTTTAGAACTTTTTGCAATGTCGGAACAGCTGGAGTCTGAAGATCAGAAGACTGACAGGCAATTCACGGGTACATTTTTCAGGAGCGGGGCCTTCCAGTCTTTTTCGGCGACACAAAAATCGGTGCCGGGCCAGTCGATTCCGACGTCCGGGTCGTTCCAATAAATGCCGTATTCGTCGCCGGGGGTGAAAAAGTCGCTGCATTTGTAGACGAAGTCGACTTCGTCGCTCAGTACACAAAATCCATGCGCAAAGCCTTTGGGAACAAAGAGCTGATGTTTGTTCTCTTCTGACAGGATGGCTCCGATCCCAATCCTCCCGAGTCAGACCTCAGCCGTCCATCTTCATAATTTGCCGCGCAAACTCGCGGAAGTCGTCCTGATGCTCTGTGATGATGCAATAGACAATGTCCCAATCGATCTCCTGATAAGCATGTACGGCGGTGTTCCTGAATCCAACCGACTTAGCCATTCGTTCGGCGGTTGCGGCATCCAGACACCCGGCCTTCTTCAAAACATCAAAGGTCTGCGCCATCGTTTCGGGAACCGGAACTTCCAAATCGCTAATAATGTGCAACCCGATATCAACACAGGTCTGTATGGCGCGTTCCAGATTGAGCGCAATGATGTCCTGCAAATCATAATCTTCGCTTAAAAGTTCAGCGGACGCCGGTGTTTTATCCTGTATTCGCTGGAGACAGCGCCGGAGACTTTCCAGTTTGTTCAACACGACATCTTTATCCATGGATAAACCTCCGCTGTCTTTCGATCAGAGTTCGCGAAACATAAGGCATCATATCCGCCTGATTATAAATCATTCTCTGAGTCAGCTTGGCCAGCGCTCTCGGCTTCGTTTGAATCAGCACCCGGCCCTTACTCAAAACCTGCTTCAAAATCGTTCCGCTCAGATTAAATAAGTCGACCAAATCCACATCTCGCTGCAACTCGCTCTCCAGTCGCGACATCAGCTCCATTTTTTTCTCCGCATTCAACGGCTGGTCAAAAAGAAGCGCGATGTCCACATCACTATCCGCCCGCATTTTTCCGGTCGCAGCGGAACCATAAAGGATCGCCAACTTCAATCCCGGCTCATCGCAGAGGGCTGCTTTGGCTCGGGCCGCAATCTCGGAAGCAGGTTGTGTCTCTGATGAATTCATGGGTTCAATCTACTGCTGAGTTATCCTGGAAGCAATCTTCAACCCAACAGAAGCAATCCAGACATTCACGTTTTTATATGAATCTACGTGAATACGATCACGTCAATTTGTGTAAATCGTCAATCGCGCAACCATCTTACATAAGTCGGCAGGTGCTCTGTCGGAACATCTTTCAGGTGCGGAGCCTTAAGATCCTTGTCGGCAAGGATCACGTTTTTCATTGGCCAGTCGATTCCGATGTCCGGATCATTCCACCGAATACCGTATTCATCGCCGGGGGTGAAGAAGTCGCTGCACTTGTAGACGAAGTCGACTTCGTCGCTCAGTACACAAAATCCATGCGCAAAGCCTTTGGGAACAAAGAGCTGATGTTTGTTCTCTTCTGACAGGATTGCTCCGACCCATTTTCCAAAGGTTGGAGAGCCTTTGCGGATATCGACAGCAACATCAAACACCTCGCCGCGAATGACGGAGACGAGTTTGTCCTGCGCATGTTCGAGCTGATAATGCAGTCCACGCAAAACGCCCTTCGTCGAGCGCGACCAGTTGTCCTGCACAAAGCGCACAGGTATGCCCGCTTCGCGGTACTGGTCATAGTGGTAGGTCTGCGTGAAGAACCCACGGTCGTCTTTAAAGACGCGGGGTTTCACGAGTTTTACGTCAGGTATTTCGAGAGAGATAACTTCCATATCTAGAACCACTTTCCTTTAGCCACAAGAAACACAAAAAGACACAAAATGTTTTTTCACCACCCGTTCATTCCATTCACTAGAGCAGACTTCAGAGGATGTCAGAGAATAACGGGAAATACTGGTAAAATAATTAGGAGCAAAATGATTAAGAAAAGAAGAATAAAAGGAATCGATTTGAAGCAGAGAGTTCATATGAAAATCTATTTTCGGTTGAGTTCTCCACTTAAAATCAAGCCCTTCCATGAAGGGCTGCCCCAGCGAGCCGGGGCGCCGTTTATTAACATCCTGAGGATCCTGTAATCCGGTCAAGAACTCTCCCCTCGGAGCCCCTCGGCTGTTTCCTCTAACGAGCCTGCGAGTGGGTGGTGAAAATCACATCTCACATTCTACAGTTTACAACTCACAATTTACTGCTCGGCTAAGAGCCGAAGCAGATACTCCCCATACCCGTTTTTCGACAATTCCTGACCCAGTTTTTCCATTTGCTCGGAGTCGATAAACCCTTTGTTCCAGGCAATCTCTTCAACACAGGCAATTTTGAGCCCCTGCCGTTTTTCGAGAGTTTCCACAAACGACCCCGCTTCGAGCAGCGAATCATGGGTGCCGGTGTCGAGCCAGGCGAATCCGCGCCCGAGCGTCTCCACCTGTAGCTCGCCCATTTCCAGATAGCGCTGGTTCAAGCAGGTGATTTCCAACTCGCCGCGCGCTGAAGGCCTCTGCTCTTTAACCAAGTCGACAACACGGTTGTCGTAAAAATAGAGCCCCGGAACGGCATAGTTCGATTTCGGCTTGGCGGGTTTTTCTTCGATCGAGAGCACCTTCCCGGTTTCATCGAATTCCACAACCCCATAGCGCTCAGGATCGAGCACCGGATAGGCGAAGACGGTTCCGCCGCTTGTTCGCTCATCGGCACTTTTCAGGGTTTTCGTAAACCCATGGCCATAAAAAATATTGTCGCCCAGAATCAGACAGCTCGGGTCGCCGTTGATGAATTCTTCGCCGATCAGGAAGGCCTGCGCCAGCCCGTCGGGCTTGGGTTGCTCCGCATAGCTGAACGAAACGCCCCACTGCTCGCCGGTTCCGAGCAACTGCCGGAACAGCGGCAGGTCATGCGGCGTGCTGATGATCAAAATTTCGCGAATCCCCGCCAGCATGAGGACGGAGAGCGGATAATAGATCATCGGTTTATCGTAAACCGGAAGCATCTGCTTGCTGACCACTTTGGTCAACGGATGCAGCCGCGTTCCAGATCCGCCCGCTAGAATTATGCCCTTACGTTTCGTCATTTCATTCCTCACTTTCTTTGCTTTCAGCAAAACAATCGTTCAACCGCTTTCGCTCGTTAAACCGCCCTGCCGAGCTCGTTAAAATCGTTGAAGTCGATACTGATTTCTTACACAGAGAAAACAAAGTCAACGGAGATATTTTAACCACTGATCTTCACTAATTCTCTCTAATCAAAGCCACCGACTCACTGTGTTAAAAGGAACAAACGGAAGAGATTTATGGCCACAAGAAACACCAAAAGTCACAAAATATTTTTTGACCACCCGTTCACTGCGTTCACTAGAGCGACAGCCGAGTAAGTCAGAGAACAACGGAATATTTTCTAATCGCAAATCTCTCCTCCGCCGTTGGGAAAGGGAATAAACGGGTCGGGTTTAATGGGAAGAGTTCTTACGCAAACGCGCTTGCTGTCAAACTCTGCCCGTTCAACCAAGCCCTGCGCGCAGGGCCGCTCTGTGCAACAGAGCTCCGTTTATTCCGGAACAGCCGCTTCTCTTGATTCTCTGACCCCCTCTGACTTCCTCTAGCGCAGCGGGTGGTAAAAATTCTTTTCCCTCTGCCCGCCGTCCTCTAACATTTAATCTCGGACCTCTGGATTAGGCTTTGCCTAATCGCTCCCCCGAATAGCGACCTTCACGGATGGGCTTCCACCACCACGCATTGTCTAGGTACCACTGAACGGTTTTGCGGATGCCGGTGTCAAAGTTCTCCTGAGCCTTCCATCCGAGCTCTGTCTCTAACTTCGTCGCGTCAATTGCATAACGCATGTCGTGACCCGGGCGGTCGGTGACGAAGGTGATCAAATCCTGGTAGGATTTAATCCCCTTCGTCGATGTAGGATGTTGAATGTTGGATGTAGAATGTGGCTGTTCACACGTCCCACTTCCGACTTCCGGCTTTCTACAACTTTCGCCCAGCGGCCGAAGCTCATCCAAAATCGCGCAGATTGTCTCGACGACTTCGAGGTTGGTCTTCTCATTGCGCCCGCCGACGTTGTACGTCTCACCGGGCACTCCTTTTTCAACAGCAGTCACCAGAGCGCGGGCGTGATCATCCACATAAAGCCAGTCGCGAATCTGATCGCCCTTTCCATAAATCGGAAGCGGCTTTTGATCCAGTGCGTTCAAAATGACCAGCGGAATCAGTTTTTCCGGGAAATGGTACGGTCCGTAGTTATTTGAGCAGTTGGTGATCACGACCGGCAGGCCGTAGGTATGATGCCATGCCATCACCAGATGATCGCTGGAAGCTTTACTGGCAGAATACGGAGAACGAGGATCGTACGGAGTGGTTTCTTCAAACAAGCCGGTCTCACCGAGCGAACCATAGACTTCATCGGTCGAAATGTGGTGGAAGCGGAAGTCAGTTGCTAGTGGCAACTGACTTCTGGTGTGGGATGTAGAATGTGGGATGTCGGATGTGGAAGACGGTAGCGACGACCAATACTCTCTCGCCGCTTCGAGCATAATGTAGGTGCCGACGATATTGGTTTCGATAAATGCGGATGGTCCATCAATCGACCGATCCACATGGGATTCCGCAGCAAGGTGCATGACCGCATCGGGCGTATAGTCATTAAAAAGTGCAGACATTGTCTGCCGGTCACAGATATCCGCTTGTACAAACTGGTAGAGAGGACTGTCTGCAATCTCTTTAAGTGATTCGGTATTCCCCGCGTAGGTCAGCTTGTCCACATTGAGAACGCTAACGCCCTTCTCCTTCACCAGATAACGACATACTGCGGAACCAATAAAACCTGCACCGCCTGTTACGAGTACTTTTTTCATATAACCTCAACCTCCTTTAAAACAAAATCTCCGCACTGTGTCACAAACATCTGGAGCTCCTTTTTCCAATCGGCGAACTGATTCATCCCCAGCTGTTTCGCGCGGGCGTTTTCTAAAATCGAGTTGACCGGACGTTTAGCGGGTGTTGGATATTCCTTAGATAAACATGGGGCGAAGTGATGCTCAACGCCCATCTCTTCCAGAAATGCACAGGCCAAGTCATACCAGCTGCAATGTCCCTCTGAGGTTGCGTGAAAAATGCCGGTTGCTCGCGCTTCACTCACCGCCGCAATCTGCCGCGCCAGCGTATGCGACCAGGTCGGCGAGCCAAACTGATCATTCACCACCTTGAACTCCCTGCCCGGGTTCTGCAGCGTCAGCCGCAGCATCGTTTTTAAAAAGTTTTTCCCGTTGGCTCCGTAAAGCCAGGCCGTGCGTAGAATCGCTGCCGATGCGCCGCTTTCCAAAACCGCCTGTTCGCCCGCCAGCTTCGATTTCCCATATTCGGAAACCGGGCCCGTCACATCAGTTTCAACAGACGCCTCGAACAGCGGCTTGTCTCCACTGAATACATAATCCGTCGAAACATGGACTAAAAAAGCCTGATTAGCCGCCGCCCATTCCGCCAGATGCTTCGGCCCATCCGCATTCACTTTCCAGCAGGCCGGATCACTTTCGCAGGCGTCCACCGCCGTATACGCCGCGCAGTTCACAATAACCGCTGGGCGCAACGCATCCAGTTTTTCCAAACATTGGAACCGGTCAGCAATATCAATTTCCGGGAAATCAATTCCGTCCGCCCCATCCAGCACCTGCATGCAGTCCGTACCGAGTTGGCCGTTACAGCCGATGATGATTGTTTTTTTCATTTTTTTCACACAGAGAACATGAAGGAGACGGAGAAGAATTTCGAGAAATGTTTGAACATCCCTTTTCCACAACCGTTCGCAAGCTCACTTGAGCAAACATCCGAGGAAAACAGAGAACCTCCGGGGAAAACAGACGAACCGATTTTTCACCCCCTCGGGGCCCCTCTAGCGTGAGCGGTTGTAAAAACTACGACAGAGAAAGCCGCCGAATCCCGTCTTTCAACTTCAAGACATTAAAATTGATGAGCAATCCCAGCTTGCAGCTCGTCAGCTTCATATAGGTCATCAGCTGGGCTTCATGGATCGGGGCGAGTTCCTTAACCGCCTTCAACTCAACAATCACCTTCCCGTCAACGATCAGATCAAGGACAAATTCGTCATCCAGCACCAGATCTTTGTATTTCAAATCCAATCGGACCTGCCGCCTCACCTCAACATCCTGAAGGCTCAGTTCATGAGCCAAGCTTTTTTCGTAGATGCTCTCGATCAAACCGGGTCCCCAGTAATTATGCACTTCCATGGCTGCACCGATAATTTTCTCCGGCAGAGCTCTTTCTGCATCCATATTCATCTCCATTAGATTTTCCACACCCGCTCGCAAGCTCACTAGAATCCGTCAGAGCAACCTCCGAGTAAGAGGAAACAAACCGACAGATTTAGAGCAAGTCCGTTATTTTTAACCGTGTTTAAAAATGAAGAGCCAACTCCCAATCATGCCCTCTTTTAACAGGGCTGTGGTCTGTGATCACACCGTTTATTTCAAATCCTACTGGTCTTTTCATTGCAATCGAAAAGCTCTCAACTCTCTATCCCTCTGTCTCCCTCTAGCGTGAGCGGTTGTAAAAAAATTATCCCACCCTAGAGAGAAAATCCTGATAAGCCCGCGCGATTCCTTCGCGCAGCTCAACCTGAGGTTTCCAGCCGAGCGCATTGATGCGGGAGGAGTCCATCAGCTTGCGCGGTGTGCCGTCGGGCTTGGTGCTGTCCCACTCAATCTCGCCGTTGAATCCGATCACCTCTTTGACGGTTTCCGCCAATTCTTTAATGGTGACTTCGCGGCCTGAACCAACATTGATGTGCGACTGCACGGTGCCGGACTCATCCGTAAAGGCCATGTCTTTGTACTCTCCGTTCTCGACAAGGAATACACAGGCCTCAGCCAGATCATCGCTATAGAGAAATTCGCGCAGCGGCGAACCGGTTCCCCAGCACGCGAGGGTGACGCTGCGCGTCCCAGAGGTCGGAGGACAGGAATCAGAGATCAGAGACCGGAGATCAGAGGTCACAGAGACACCGCTTTTACCAAGCCACTCCACTATCTCGTCTTCTGACATCTGACCTTTGACTTCTGACCTCTGCTCGTGCTTGCAGATGCGGGTGAGTTCTTCGAAATCGCCGCGCTCCAGCAATTTCGCGAGGTGCATCTTGCGGATCAATGCAGGCAGGACGTGCGAGTTCTCCGGGTGGTAGTTGTCGCCGGGGCCATACATGTTAGTCGGCATGGCGGAGATGAAATTGGTGCCGTACTGGCGGTTGTAGGCATCGCACAACCGAATCCCGGCGATTTTTGCAATGGCATACGGTTCATTAGTCGGCTCGAGCGGCCCGGTCAGCAACGATTCTTCCTTAAGCGGTTGTTCCGCCAGCTTGGGATAGATGCAGCTTGATCCGAGAAAGAGCAGTTTCTTCACGCCATGTTTGTACGCTGCGTGAATGACATTCATTTCGATCATGATGTTTTCGTAAATGAACTGTCCGCGGTAGGTGTCGTTGGCATAAATGCCGCCGACTTTAGCGGCCACCAGCACGACAACTTCCGGTTTTTCACTGGCGAAAAACTCTTCGACCTGCTGTTGATTCATCAGATCCATCTCGTCGATAGATCGTCCGATCAAGTTAGTATATCCATGCCGCTCAAACGCGCGCCAGATGCCGCCTCCGACCAGGCCCAGATGTCCGGCCACATAAATTTTGGAATCTTTGTTCATGTTAGAATCCTTTGGAATAAGGGGCGCCGTCCAGAATTTTCAGGTCACCATCGGTCATAATTTTGACGAGTTCTTCAAATTTGACGGTCGGCTCCCAGCCGAGCTGCGCCTTGGCTTTAGCAGGATTGCCGAGCAGCTGTTCCACTTCGCAGGGGCGGTAGTAGCGTTCATCCATTCGCACAACCACATCGCCGGTCGCGCTGTTTTTGCCGACCTCGTCAACGCCCTCGCCTTCCCAGGCGATTTCGATGCCGGCATGCCCAAATGATTTTTCGATGAATTCACGAACCGTGTGCATTTCGTTGGTGGCAACGACGTAATCGTCCGGTGTGTCCTGCTGAAGCATCATCCACATCATCTGCACGTAATCGGGGGCGTAGCCCCAGTCGCGAAACGCCTCGATATTCCCCATGTAGAGGCAGTCCTGCAGTCCGCGCGAGATGC
Organism: Kiritimatiellota bacterium; assembly: GCA_014381785.1. Taxonomy (GTDB): domain Bacteria; phylum Verrucomicrobiota; class Kiritimatiellia; order Kiritimatiellales; family Tichowtungiaceae; genus Tichowtungia. Next base: position 2,752 of record JACNKZ010000088.1, on the reverse strand, counting down.
GGGCGACCGCCATCGTGATTTTCCGCGTCACGAAGGTTTCGCCGCGGCGAGGTGATTCGTGATTAAAAAGAATCCCGTTGCTGGCATGCAGGCCGTACGACTCGCGATAATTCTTCACAATCCAATAGGCGTACTGCTTTGCGACACCATACGGCGAACGAGGATAAAAAGGTGTGGTTTCCGTCTGCGGCACTTCCTGCACTTTTCCGTACAGCTCCGATGTGGAGGCCTGATAGAAGCGGCAATCCACACCGGTTTCACGAATGGCGTCGAGCAGGCGAAGCGTTCCAATGCCGTCCACTTCGGCGGTGTATTCCGGAACCTCAAACGAAACCTGCACATGCGACTGCGCACCGAGGTTGTAGATTTCCGACGGATGGATTTTTTCGATCAGCCGATTGAGGTTACTGGAATCGGTCAGATCCCCGTAATGCAGGAACATTTTTACACCGGATTCGTGCCGATCTTTATAAAGATGGTCAATGCGGTCGGTATTAAATGAGCTCGCACGGCGAATAATGCCGTGCACTTCATACCCTTTATCGAGCAACAGCTCGGCAAGGTACGATCCATCCTGTCCGGTAATCCCGGTAATAAGTGCTTTTTTCATAATGATCTCCGTTAAAACGCCCTACGGGCTCGTTAAAATGGCGCATTGCGCCTCGTTAAAGTCGTTAAACATTAAAAACAGATAACGTTGTATAGTCTCATCAAGCCGTTCCGATTTCCAACGTCTTGAACGGTTTCAACGATCCCGCTTACAGCGGGATAAATTTAAACGGCCCCTATCCTATGATTCCGTCTTCCCGCAACTTGGCGACAATTACGTCCACCGAAACTTCCACCGGCATATCAGCGGTCGTCAAGACGATCTCCGGGGTTGCCGGCGCCTCGTAAGGGGCTGTGATGCCGGTAAACTGCTGAATTTCTCCGGCCCGCGCTTTTTTGTAGAGCCCTTTGGGGTCGCGTTGTTCACAGACATCCAGCGGCGTGTCGACAAACACCTCTACAAATCCGTCACCAATCACCTCGCGTGCACTCGCACGGTCCTGAATGGTTGGCGAAATAAACGCGGTGATCACAATGATGCCGGCATCGTTAAACAGATGCGCCACCTCTGCGATGCGGCGGATGTTTTCAGTCCGGTCTTCGACGGAGAAGCCGAGGTCGCGGTTGAGGCCGTGGCGCACATTGTCCCCATCCAGAATGTAGCAGGCGTGGCCCATATCAATCAGCTCGCGCTCAAGCTGGCGGGCAATGGTGGATTTTCCAGAGCCGCTCAGGCCGGTTAGCCAAAGCGTCGCACCCTGCTGATTCAGCAACTCGTGACGCTCCTCATCGCTGACGAAACTATCGCTTTTGACAATGTTTTTGCTGACCGGTGCGGCGGATTTATCTTTTGCCACAATCCGGTCGACAATCATGCCGGCACCGATTGTGATATTGCTCATGCGGTCAACAATGATAAACGCACCGGTGGTGCGGTTCTTATCATAGGGATCAAAGGCAATCGGACGGTGCAATATGATGTGGCAGCGACCAATCTCATTCAGTTGAAGCGAAGCTTCATCTGAATTGTTGTGGGATGTGGGATGTGGGATGTGAGATGTTTCACTTTCTACATCCAACGTTCTGCCTTCCACATCGGCGGCATCAGCCCGCCGCATCGTGTTGACGTCCACCTTGTAGCGAACGCTGGAGAGAACGCCCGGCACCATGCTGGAGGTGTGTTTGATCAGATAGCTCCGACCAGCCTTGGCCGCATCCTCATGCATCCAAACCACCATGGCTTCAAATTCGTTGCCGACATGCGGGATGTTTTTAACCGGAACCAGCATGTTGCCGCGCGACACATCAATCTCATCTTCAAGCGTCACCGTGACAGCCATCGGAGCGAAGGCCTCATCAAGCGCACCGTCCGGGCCATAGATCGCTTTAATTTTGGATTCCTGACGCGACGGCAGGCTGGCGACTTTGTCGCCGACGCGCACCACGCCGGAAGCCATCGTTCCACTGAACCCGCGGAAGTCCAGATTCGGACGCAAGACATACTGCACCGGCAGGCGCATATCGATCAGGTTGCGGTCGGTCGAAATATTGACGTTTTCCAAATGGTGCAGGAAAGTCGGCCCGTCGTACCAGTCCAGGTTTTTGCTGTGATCAACCACGTTATCGCCTTTGAGGGCGGACATCGGAATAAAATGAATGTCGGAGAAGTTCAACCGCGAAACGAACCCGTTGTACTCGTCGACGATTTTGTCGTAGCGTTTCTGCGACCAGCCCATGAGGTCCATTTTGTTGACTGCCACAATGACGTGCTTGATGCCGAGCAGCGAGCAGATGAAGCTGTGCCGCTTGGTCTGTTTGATGACCCCGTAACGCGCGTCAATCAGGATCACCGCAAGGTTACAGTTCGATGCACCGGTCGCCATATTACGGGTGTACTGCTCGTGACCGGGGCAATCTGCGATGATGAACTTGCGCTTATCGGTTGAGAAATAGCGGTAGGCCACATCAATGGTGATTCCCTGCTCACGCTCGGCCTTCAGCCCGTCTGTCAGCAGCGCCGGGTCGAAACTTTCATCCGTGGTGCCGTACACCTTCGAATCTTTCATTACTTTTTCGAGCTGGTCCTCATAAATCATGTGGCTGTCGTAAAGCAGCCGCCCGATCAGAGTCGATTTGCCGTCATCCACTGACCCGCAGGTCAGAAACCGCAGCAGGTCTTTGGTTTCGTGGCGATGGAGATATT
>JACNKZ010000077.1 GCA_014381785.1 Kiritimatiellota bacterium | reverse complement strand
GGAAGCGGCAACGTGAACGACGCCTATCTGGCCGTTTGCCGCACCCACGTCTCGGAGGAGCGCATTATCATCCAGCGCGTGAACAGCCATGTGTTCACGCGACCTGAATGGATCATGGAAAACATGAGCATTCTCGCCAACTACTGCCACAAGCAGCTCCAGGCCGAAAGCGCAACGGCCGACCGCATTTGGCAGCTGCCGCGCATCGTGCCCTGCCGGGACGGACGGGATTTTTTTATAGATGAAGAAGGCGGTTTTTGGCGCGCACTGACGCTGATCGCTTCGGCAAAATCCTACGATGTTGCACAGAGCGCGGAGCACGCCTTCGAGATTGGAACGGTGCTCGGTCAGTTCCATCGTCTGGTTTCGGGGATGAACCCGTTGAGTCTGCGCGACACGCTGCCGGGGTTTCATGAAACCCCGGGCTATCTGAAAAAATACGACGAAGCAGTTCAATCGCCGGCGGCCCGGGAGCTGATTGAGAGTTCCATGGAAGCACGTAATCTGCAGCGTTTTGTAGAGGAGCGGCGTGAGTTTGTTTTTGTGCTTCAGAATGCACTTGATGCGGGGGAGTTGACACTTCGGTTGATTCATGGCGACCCCAAAATCAGTAACATCATGATCGACGATGATACCGGCAAGGGGACTGCGATCATCGATCTCGACACGGCCAAGCCCGGCCTCATCCACTATGATTTCGGCGATGCGCTGCGATCACTCTGCAACCGTGCCGGAGAAGAAACCGGCGAGCTGGGCAAGGTGGTATTCGATCTCGATCTGTGCGAAGCCTTCGTGCGCGGATACATTGCCCGCGCCGATGACTTCCTCACCGCCAACGACAAGAAATATCTTTACGATTCCATACGCCTGATCACCTTCGAGCTGGGGTTGCGCTTCTTTCAAGACTACCTCGCGGGCAACGTCTACTTTAAGGTCAAGACGCCCGAGCAAAACCTTCAGCGCGCCCAGGTTCAGTTCCGCCTGTGCGAAAGCATCGAAACGCGAAAGCGCCAGATTAAAGAAGTGTTGGCGTTGGCGTTAAGCGAGGGCTAACTGCCGCTTCCGGCATCTTCTTCGTGGAGTGTGTGGCGGTCGTTGCGCCGTCAGATTCCAGCGGCCAGAGCCTCAGGCTTGGGAATTATGCAGACCCCAAAGCGCACCGGTTGCGTTCAGGGTCCATGACGACCATCTGAAACTCGATTAACTGAAACTGTCCTGTTCTTGGAGTCTGACCCATTGTGCGAGTGTGCGCGCCGTAAAAAGGGTGGCTCCCGGGGCTTGATGCGGAGCGGACGATTCATTCCATGCTGTTCCGGCAATATCGATATGCGCCCACGGAATGCCTTCGGGTACAAATTCCTGAAGGAATGCGGCGGCGGTAGCGGTGCCGGCTCCGTTGGATTTTGTGATGTTGGATATGTCGGCAAAATCCGATTTCAGATCATCGGTATATTCCTTGTATAGCGGGAGTTGCCAGAGTCGTTCGCCAGCTGTTGCGCCGGATTGGATCAGCTGCTTTATCAGGGTTTCGTCGTTGCCAAGCACAGCAGCGGCGGCGGATCCGAGCGCCATAATCACCGCGCCGGTGAGCGTTGCCACATCGATGATGGCAGCCGGCTTCATGTCGGCGCCCAGTCCAATGGCGTCGGCCAGTACGAGGCGGCCTTCGGCATCGGTGTTGAGTACCTCGATGGTTTTTCCGTTGTAGGCTTTGATGATGTCGCCCGGGCGAATGGCATTTGATCCGGGCATATTTTCGGCCGCGCCGAGAATGCCGATAACAGGAGTGTCCGCATTCATGCGGGCAATCATCTGCATGGCGGTGAGCACCGCCATGCCGCCGCATTTATCATAGCGCATCCATCCCATTCCTTTGCCGGGTTTGAGCGAGATGCCGCCGGAATCAAACGTGACCGTCTTCCCAACCAGGACAATCGGTTTTGCCTGCTTGTTGGTTCCGGCATGTTTCAGGATGATCATTTTTGATTCCCTTGCACTGCCCTGGCCGACAGCGAGAATGCCGCCGCACCCTTTTTTCGCCAGCTCCTTTTCTCCTAGTATTTGACAGGACAGACCGGTTTCAGCGGCCATGGTCTTGGCCCATTCGGCGATGGCTTCAGGCGTTGCCGCGTTGCCGGGAAGGTTGGCGACATCGGCGGTGCTGAGCAGTGCCGCACCCTGTGCTTCAGCGGTTTTGATAGCGGCGCGGTTTTTTATCTCTCCGGCAAAGGTGAGGGAGGCCGCGGCCTTCTTTTTGGCTTCCGTTTTGTAGACCGAAAACTCGTAAGAGCCCCAGCAGGCACCGCGGCCGGCAAGGAGTTGGTAGTCGGCTTCGGAAACACCGCCGATTTTAGCTTTAGAGGCCAGCGTGAAGGATTTGAGTCCGGCGGCGCGGCCGGTGCGTACTGCGGTTGCGGAAGCCCGCTCGAGCAGTCCGTTGTGAAAATTCTTTGAGTCGCCTATCCCGGCGACGATCAGCTGGCGTGCGGCAATTTTTCCAGTGGTTGGAAACAGGGCGACCTGTCCGGCCTGTCCCTTGAAGCCTGAGTTTTTCACCAATTCATCAGCCAGTTTTTTCAGGGTAGTATTTCCATTGGGCAGGAGAGCTTCCAAGCCCTGGAAAAATACAATGATGGCGTCTTTTTTTTGTTCGGTCAACGGGGCGGAGGAAACTGTGATTTTCATTTAACTTGAATCCTTTTGGTTGTTCGGTGTGTGACTCATTTGGTTTAAGAACGGTTGAGAGGGCTTTGCGAGGGTATGGGTAAGTCTGTTCGATAGGACCTTGCGATCTGTCGTGTACATCGAAAAACCATACCTGATTCTTTTTGGCGCATGAACAATTATCGGCGGGGAAGCGTGCAGGTTGGGTTTTTTAAGTCCGGCTTAAACGGGAACTCGACGGGAGCGGTTTCTTGGGTCAGGATGAGCACAGCAAATTGATCGAAGATCATTAATTTTAAGGGGGCCTCTATAGATTGGGGGGAGCCCTGCAGGTGGACCAGATAATGAATAAAAAACCTACGTTAGTTGAACTTGAGCATAACTCGGCGTTTATTGGACGCCACATCGGCCCGGACGGCCCAGATCAGCAACAGATGCTGAGCCTGCTGGGAGTTGAGTCCGTCGATGATCTTGTATGCCAGGTGGTGCCCGCGGCGATTCGTTCGCAAGAGCCGCTGGCCCTGGAAGACAGCTGCTCGGAGCAACAGGCATTGGAAGCCTTGAAAGCGGTCGCGGGAAAGAACCAACTCTATCGGTCGTTTATTGGTCAGGGCTATTACAATTGTTTTACGCCCAACGTGATTTTGCGCAATGTTCTGGAAAATCCAGGCTGGTACACGGCTTACACCCCTTACCAGCCCGAAATATCCCAAGGGCGGA
>JACNKZ010000005.1 GCA_014381785.1 Kiritimatiellota bacterium | reverse complement strand
AACGCTGGAAGGCGATGCGGCGCCACATTGCGCAAATCGACAAAAACTGCACCCCGGGCGACCTCACCTGCCGTCCCAAACAAAGGCAGGCCCTGCTCCACTGGGCCTATGATTCGAGAAGAATCTGACCGCGAAATACACGAACCACACGCAAGCAGAACCATTCCTTCTAAATTCCTTTCGTGTGGTTCGTACGACTATCCGTCATCTTCTTGTTTTTTTGAAAGTTTTTCGTTCTGATTTTTCTTAAGCCGCTAATCATCGGCAATTAAGCAGGGTCAGTTTTTAACAAAATTATTGATAACAAAATGATGAAGAGCTTTCGGGGCTGTTGAAAAATAATTTTGTTATCCATTATTTTGTCAAAACTCTTTGGGTGCGGCTGGCCGCGCTAGGTGATTCGTGGTTAAAACTCTCCCATGAAAATTCCGGTCAAACGGTTACGACATGCTTTGAGATCATGAGTTCGGAGATGATGCCGGCCATGTCGCCGACCTGAACCGTATCCATCACTTTTTTCAGTTCATAATGACCGACGCAGGTGCCGCAGGCGGTCAGTCCGACGCCTTTGTTCGACAGCATCTCAATGGCATCCAACACGGCGGATCCTTCCGCCAACAGCTTAACGCCCGAGTTGTAGAAAATGATTTCTTTCGGCAGGTTTTCGGTCAGGCAGAGCTTCCGCAGGAACGAGCCCATCAACGCTTTACCCAGCACCTCATCGCCCTGTCCTAAAAACTCACTGGTTATCAAAATGGTTTTTTTCATTTCACTTCCTCCAGATTCATCAGGTACTCACGGACAGCCTGTGCGTTTCCGGCGAACACAATCTTCTGCTGTTTTTGTTCCAGCTGATAGTCATACATCGGATCGTAGTATTCACGCAACAGGAGTTCGACCCACTGCTTATGAAAAGAAGGATCGCCGGTTGACTGATGATGATCGAAAGCGGATTGCATGGACTCACCAACCCGCTTCAACCGTTCGCCGCCGAGCCGCTTGCGAATGCGTTGCAGACTCCCCTGTAAATCTTCCAACCATTGGAAAAGTCCGGCTTCGCCGAACTCATCGGTGAAGGCGGACTGAGCGGCGGTCACGTATTCATCGAAGGTAATTTGAACCCGCTCGTCTAATGAAATTTCCAGATGAACAACGTCGGCCTGCTCAAAATGCGCTGATAGCGGGCGCGGGAGATAGAGACGGCCGACGTGCCGGCCCTCATCTTCCAAGATCATGTACCGGTGTCCAGCCTCCCGATGCTGAATAAGCGCCCAGGCCAACCGATTTTCGAAATCGATCTGGGTCGGTTGCGCAGAAATCTGGCGGCCAAAGGAAGAGCCGCGATGATTCGCGATAGCTTCCAAATCGACCACATTTTTAAGGTCTCGGATCAACAGGGTTTTACCCGACCCGGTTCGTCCGCCAACAATGATCGGCGTACTGGAGATAAGTTGAGGGTCAAGCTGCTCCATCAAATAGGTTCGAAACGCTTTATAGCCACCCTCGAGGCGGGGAATATCCCGTCCAACCGCCTGCTCGGCCCACTCCTGACTAAGCTGCGAGCGCAGCCCGCCCCGGAAGCAATAGATGAGCGCATCGGGATGCTGTTGCACAAAGGTTGCCCACGCAGCAATCCGCTCTTCCTTGATCGGCCCGCAAACCAGTTTGTGCCCCAGCGCAATCGCGGCGGTCTGCCCCTGCTCTTTATAGCAAATGCCGACGAGACGCCGCTCTTCATCATTCATGAGCGGCAAATTAACCGCCGTGGGGAATGCGCCCGCCGCAAACTCGACCGGCGCACGCACATCAATCAGCGGAATATTTTCCACGACCAATCGATGAAAATTGTTTGTGGTCTGCGGCATTAGACTTTCACCTTGGGCTCACCGAACAAGAGAGAGGTAACCACGAAATACACGAAACACACAAAAAGGTTCAGGTGCATAAATAATTCGTGTATTTTGTGTATTTCGTGGTTCATAAACTTCAATTGAAATGGGTTTAAATAACCTCGATCAGTTTATCGCCCGGTTCGCGGGTCTGCCCAATCGACTCCAAGGTCAACCCGGCGGAGGCCGTCAGCTTGAGGAAGGCGTCGACGCCGTCCGGCCGGACCACACAGAGCAGTCCGCCGGAAGTCTGCGGGTCGCACAGAATGCCGCGCTGTTCGTCGGTCAACTCGCCGACGGTATGACCATAGCTCTTGAAGTTGTTTTTTGAGCCGCCGGGAATGCAGCCCATAGCTAAATAATTTCCAATGTTTGGAAAGGTCTCTACGCGATCAAACCGGAGCGTCGCCGAAACATGGCTTCCCTCGCAGATTTCACCCAAATGGCCCAACAGACCAAAGCCCGTCACATCCGTCAGCGCAACCACCCCGTCCAGCATGGCAATCTCTGCGCCGATTTTATTGAGCGTGCACATCGAGGCAATGGACGGCTCTATATGGCCCGGTTCGATTTTACCCATCTTCTGGGCGGTGCTTAAAATGCCGACACCCAGCGGCTTGGTCAGAAAAATTTCGCAGCCGGGCTCAGCGGTATTGTTTTGCTTTAGATGAGCGGTTTCAACGATGCCGGTCACGGCCAGCCCGAAGATCGGTTCAGGTGAGTCGATTGAGTGGCCGCCCGCCAGCGGAATTCCTGCTTCCTCGCAGGCTGCGCGTCCGCCATCGATCACCTGCCGCCCGACCTCCGCCGACAGCTTATTAATTGGCCAGCCGAAAATGGAAATCGCCATCAGCGGTTTGCCGCCCATTGCGTAGATATCGCTGAGCGCGTTGGTGGCGGCGATACGGCCGAAGGTAAAGGGGTCGTCAACAATCGGCATAAAGAAGTCTGTCGTGCTCAGCACGGACGTGCCGTTGCCTAAATCGTAGGCTGCCGCATCGTCTTTGCTGCTGTTGCCGACCAACAGGTTCGGGTGCGGCAATTCCGGGCGGGATGTTTGCAAAATGGATTCCAGTAATGCCGGGGCGATTTTGCAGCCGCATCCGGCGCCGTGGCTGTATTGAGTTAACTTCACCTGTTCCATGGAATCCTCATTTCAAACTGGGTTAAACACCTTTTCTACTCAACCCGCGCCGATCTGTCCATTTCTACATGTTTGTGTCTTTGCGGCTTTGTGGCTAAAGTCTGCCCATGAAAATTTTGTGCTGCGGAATTTTTCCGGCGCTGCAACGGACGCTGGAGCTCAAAACCTTAAAAACTGGCGCGGTTAACCGCGTCCGTTCGGTCACGCAATCGGTCGGCGGCAAGGCGACCAATGCCGCCCGTGTACTCAAAACCCTCGGCGCGGATCCTCTGCTTTTCGGTTTTACCGGAGGCGATACCGGATCGACGATAAAGAAGCTGCTCGACAACGAAGGCATCGGGCACGTTTTTGTCGAAACATCCGTCCCGACCCGCACCGCGCAGACCTTGCTGACCGACGACGCCCCTGATTTC
>JACNKZ010000037.1 GCA_014381785.1 Kiritimatiellota bacterium | reverse complement strand
GTCAGGGCAGGATTTATAGAGGAGGCAAAATGAGCGACATCAAATTATTCAAAATCAATGGGCAGGTAGAGGAGTTGGCCGGCAAGTCGGTGGCGCTGGAAAAATCATTGCAGGCGCTGCTGGAGGCAAACCTTGAAACATTTCTTGGTGTTCGTTTTCTTGCATCCGAGTATTCGACCGGGCGGACGCACAAGGGGCGTATTGATACGCTTGGAATTGATGAAAACGGCTGCCCGATCATTATTGAATACAAACGCTCCACCAATGAAAACGTGATCAATCAGGGCCTCTTCTATTTAGACTGGCTCTTGGATCACAAAGCAGAATTTCAGCTTCTTGTGCTCGAAAAATACGGGAAGGAGGCGAAGGACGCCATTGAATGGTCTACACCCCGTCTCATCTGCATTGCCGGTGATTTTACCCGTTACGACGAGCACGCCGTCCAGCAGATCAACCGTAACATCGAGCTGATCCGCTATAAAAAATTCAATGATGAGCTTCTTCTGCTTGAACTGGTGAACGCTGTAACCGCCGAGGCGATAGAGGAGCGCGTAAAGAAACCATCCAGCAGCGTAACATATAAAACGGTCTCCGATTATCTCGCTCAGGCCGGGCCTGAACTCATCAATCGCTACGAGGCAGCCAAGGCCTTCATGTTGGCGCTGGGTGACGATGTTCAGGAAAAGACACTGAAATACTATTTTGCTTTCAAACGGATCAAAAATTTCGCCTGCGTCGAGCTGCGCACACAAATAAACTGCCTGATTCTCTACCTAAAGCTAGATCCCGCCACCGTTGAGTTGGAAGAGGGCTTTACACGCGACGTCTCTGAAATTGGCCATTTCGGCACCGGCAACCTCGAAGTCACCATCCGCACCGACGCCGACTTCGAGCGCGCCAAATACCTAATCCAGCAAAGTTATGAATTGAGTTAATCGTTAGGGGTCAGTGAAGACATGCTTATTTACCCCAAAGATCCCGACGCCGACATGTACTGGGTCAAATTCGACGATGATACCCAGCCCCTCCGGCAGGTCAAAGAAACCTGGCTTATCAAAGCATCTTGACCAAAAACTTTTTCAGGTTAAAAACGCTAATAATAAGGCATTTTTGCTTAATTCGGCTTTGAAATCTCTTGTTGATGGTATGGTAAACCTGTGTCGTTTGGTCTTTCTCGGATTGCCTGCTTATCCCACTCCTATCTCTCGCCCCATCTCGTCCTGATATTTTAACCTCATTATCTCTGTGACTTGTTTTTTATCGCGCTTTCGGACGCCTAGGGAATCATGAATCGCCATGAATGGAATATCACGTTCAACCAATTTTAGCATACAGGCTTCCAAAATTTTCGAATCGATATATTGAAGGTGTCGCCCTGCGCCGCTTTCCCTGTATTTCTTGATCTTCTTGTGCTTCCTGATCAGCTCTCCCCGAATTTTTTGTATGATTTTTCCTTTATAAATTCGGTCCAGTTCTTGTTGAGATAACTCATACGTTTCGATCAGCTCTTTTTCTGCGGTTTTATAGTATCCGCTACCTGATGTTGCGTTGATTGAACAATTCAAGGGGTCGGGGTCAGTCCTTGAATTCTGACATCCGAAAGGGTCCACCTAAATCATTATCTTTTCTTTCTACCGTTTCAGATTGCATAATATTTCTCAAATTATTTTTCCGGAAATGGCCAAAAATCAAACGGGGCCGGTTTCCCGTGCCCCATCTTTTTCTAAAGCCTAAGGCCTACAGCCTAAAGCCTTCCCCCTCATGCCGCCAGTCCTGAGGGCTCTCGAAGGGCCAGTCCTGAGTTCTGCCTGTCCTGAGCCAGTCGAAGGGCCATTTCCTGTTCGATCTCCGCCAGCCTCCGAAGAATTACGGCTTTTTCCAGATCCTCGCCATATTCGAGCAGTCCGCGTATTTTCCTGAGCAGCTCCTCATTGTTTTTACCTGACTTCTGATCTCCGGCTTCCGAGTTGCCGCTTCGCTGCCGTCGCTCCGCGCCAGCCCCACTTCGTGTCTGACCTCCGTCCTCCTTGCCCGCCATTTTATCGGTCGTAGCCTTGGCGTAGGCTGAAGCCTTCGGCGACGGCTGGGTGATTCCGTCCTCCGAGTTGCCGCTTCGCTTCCGTCGCTCCGCGCCAGCCCCACTTCGTGTCTGATCTCTGTCCTCCTGCCCCGTGCAAGCTTCTTTCACAGGGGTCCCCGTCAGCATCTTGGGCATGGCCGTTTCCAGCGCATCGCGGAACGCTTCACGCCCCGGACGGAAATAGTGCTTCAAGACCACATCGACCGTGGAGTGGCCGGTAACTCGTCTGACCAGTTCCATCGGAACCCCCGCCGACAGCGCCATCGTAATCCATGTTGTTCGCAATGAGTGGAACCCTTTAATGGAAGCCTTCTGCATTCCGTCCGAGCGTTCAACCAGCGTTTCAATCTCTGCCGCTTTGAGCACCTGTTTGACCCGCCACGACATTCCGAAGTTCTTTTTCCCATAGAGAGCTGCGACTTCCGGAAAAACGTATTCACTCTTACGCGGTTGTTTGTCAATTTCCTCCCGCAGGATCGGGAAGAGGGGGATCTCGGCGGTTTCGCCGGTCTTGGAGGTGGTCACCGAGATGAACCCTTCAACCAGGTCGACATCACCCCATTTGAGCCGGCAGCAGTCGCCCTGGCGCATCGCCGTGCACATCCCGACCAGAAACACCGGGCGCATGATTTTATCCGCATGTTGGAGGATTTTGTTCAATTCTTCCTGCGTAAACGGCTGATGATGCACCGTCGTCTTAATCTTGGTCGGACATCCCGCAAACGGATTGCTGATGATCCCGCCGTGAATACCGACCTTTTGAAACAGGCCTTTAACCAGATGCAGCTTGTCATTGTAGGTGGCGGCGGCATAGCCGGACTCTTCCAGCTGCCGGAGCCAGTGTTCCGCAATACGCGGCGTTACCTGTCCCAGTGTTTTGACTGCCGGGTATTCACTCTGGAGGAACTCCCGAAACTTCCTCAGTGTCGCACACTGATTCTTTTCCCAGAGAGCCGACCGTTTTCGGCGCTGGGGCAGGTTCCGCCAGACCTGCTCAATATCCTTCAACTCCACCTGCCGGACATCCTCACCCGCCTTGATCTCGTAAAGCTCCTGCAGGTGATGCGTTGCCGACTTCCGGCTTTGCGCCTCGTTCAGTAGCTCCTGGAGCTTTGCGGCCGCCAGAGTGCGTGAACACTCAAAGGCCATGTCCCCTTGCTTGCGTAGGGTTTTCGGAGCGGTTCCCTTCACCTCAACGCCTAGATTCACAAAGCGTCGTTTCCCGTTGACCGTGTATCGGGCGTACCACCATTTTGAGCGCAGGTTGTGTTTTTTATCTCTTCTCAGTTCCAGTCCCATGACTCGTCTCCTTGTTAGTAACGCAATGCGTTGTTTTGCTACAAGGCGGGAAATCAAACGGGGCAAAGCCACACTTTTGCCACACTT
>JACNKZ010000033.1 GCA_014381785.1 Kiritimatiellota bacterium | reverse complement strand
CGAAGGCGGAGAGCATGGCGGATTCGGGGTCGGCGCCGTCGGCGCCGTAGAAGGTCTTCAGCGTGCCGACCACCAGCTCTTTGCCGAAGATGCCGGTGACGAGGCCGAGGGTGGCGGGCCAGTTGTCGTCGGTGATACCCATCGGATGGAAGACCGGAGTGATGACGCGGCTGGCGGCGCTGAGCACCGAGTTCTCGCTCTCCTGATTTCCGAAGGAGCCGTCGGTTCCGATCGACCAGAGGAAACTGAGTGCCAGCACCAGCACCATGATGATTTTTCCGGCGCGCAGAATAAATTCTTTAAGCCGCTCCCATGTGTGGTGGAAAATGGCAACCAGCCGCGGTATATGGTACGGTGGAAGCTCCATCACAAAGGTGGACGCGTCGCCTTTGAGAATGGTGCTCCGGAACAGCAGTCCGGAGCCCACCGCAAGCAGGATGCCGGTCAAATAAAGCGCGAAAATCACCGCGCCGCCGACTTTTGGAAAAAAGATGCCGGCAAACAGCGCGTAAACCGGCAGGCGCGCACCGCAGGACATAAAGGGGTTGAGCAGAACGGTCAGCGTGCGGTCGCGCGGGTTGTCGAGCGTACGCGCGGCCATAATGCCGGGCACGTTGCAGCCGAAGCCGACCAGCATCGGAATGAAGGCTTTACCAGGCAAACCGATTGAGCGAAGCGTGCGGTCCATCACAAACGCGGCGCGGGCCATGTAGCCGGATTCCTCCAGCAGCGACAGGCAGAGAAACATGAAAAAGATCGGCGGAATGAAGGTTGCCACGGTTTGTATGCCGCCGCCGAGGCCGTCGGCCAGCAGAACGGTCAGCCACATCGGCGCGCCGACATTGGCGAGCCATCCGCCGAGGCCGTCGACCAGAATCGCACCGAAAACGCCATCGATCCAGTCGATCATCGGACCGGAAAAGTTGATCGTCACGGTAAAGACGCCGTACATCACCGCCAAAAAAAGCGGAATCCCGAGTGCACGGCTCAAAACGATCCGGTCAATCGCATCCGACATCCGTTTGCGCATTTCACCGGTGTGCTTCACCACATCGAGAGTCAGTCCATGGACAAATCCGTAGCGGCCGTCGGCCATGACAATTTCAATGTCTTCGCCGATGTGTTTTTCCACCTTTTCGATCTGCACCGCGAGCAGCTCGTCGCAGACACCAATCGTCAGATCTTCAGCAACCGGGTCGCGCTCCAGCAGCTTGATCGCCAGCCAGCGAGCAGATACATCGACTCGCTTCGCCGCAGGCTCGACGACAGGAATCAGCGCGCCAATTGCCTTCTCTACCTCGGCGTCATACTGAATATGCGTCGCGCTGATCGGTTTATCTGCGGCCACCGCTTCAATGGCCTTCTTCAGCCCGGCCATCTCCTCTTTACGAACCACCTCGACCTCCAGCACCGGGCAGCCAAGGTGCTGTTCCAGATGTTTGAGCTGCACCTCGATGTGCCGCCGTTTGGCCAGGCCGGACATATTGATCACCACCACCAGCGGCACACGCATTTCGAGCAGCTGAGCGGTGAGGTAAAGCCCGCGCTCCACATTGCGCGCATCGATCAGGTTCACGATGGCGTCGGGCTTTTCTTTCAGGATGTAATCGCGGGCGGCCACTTCGTCGAGTGAACCGGCGGAAAAAGAGTAGATGCCGGGTAAATCCACCACGCGATAATCGGCGTCATCAAACAAGTAGTCGCCTTCAAGATGCTCCACCGTCACGCCCGGCCAGTTTCCGACGCGTTCGCGCGAGCTGGTCAGAGCATTAAACAGCGTGGTTTTCCCGCAGTTGGGATTCCCCGCCAGAGCTATAGTAAACTGCTTCATATGCCCAAAATGATAGAGGGGAAGATTTTCGTTGCGAGAATAAAATCTAAATAAACAACAGGTTCCCTTTTCCGGGCCATTCACCTACACTCCTCTGCATGAATCATGGAATAACTTTTCAAAAACGCGGAATCGAATTTACGGTTCACAGCACCGCAAAATCAATGACCCTGATGCTGTTTGATGCGCCGGACGCGGAAACGCCCGCGCGCGAAATTTCGATGAAGCGCAAACAGTGTCTATGGCACGCGCTCGTTCCCGATGCCAAGCCCGGACAATTTTATCTGTACAGAAATGAAAAGAGCGACCGGCTGCTCGACCCCTGCGCCCGCGCCCTGCACACTCCGCGCACATGGGGAGAGCGGCCAGAAACCAGGGGTCAGGAGTCAGGGGTCAGTTTCCCCAAATGTGTGGTTGTCGATAGCACGTTCGACTGGAGCGGCGACCAGCAGCCCAACACGCCGTTAGATGAAACCATCATCTACGAAACACACCTGCGCGGTTTCACTGGCGGCGGAAGCTACCTCGACTTCATCCAAAAAATCCCGCACCTGAAGCAGCTCGGCATCACCGCTGTCGAATTCCTGCCGCTGTTTGAATTCAACGAGCTCGAATACTTCCTGCGCGGCGATGCTCGCCAGCACCTGCTCAACTTCTGGGGCTACAGCACCCTCGGCTTCTTCGCCCCCATGAGTCGCTATGCCAGCTCCTCCGAGCCCGGTGCCGCCGTCACCGAATTTAAAACCCTCGTTAAAGCGCTGCACGCCGAAGGAATCGAAGTCATCCTCGACGTCGTCTTCAACCACACTGGGGAAGGGGAAAAAGACGACCGCACCTACCACTTCCGCGGGCTGGACGAAACCGCCTATTACCTGCAAGACCCCGACGGCACCTACCAGAACTGGACCGGATGCGGAAACACCGTCAACGCCAACCATCCGGTCACCAGAGGGTTCATTGTCGAGTGTTTGAAATACTGGGCGAAAGAAATGCACGTCGACGGCTTCCGCTTCGACCTCGCCACCTCCCTCTGCCGCGGCAAAGACGGCCACCTACTCGCAAAGCCGCCGCTCATCAAAGCCATTGAAGCGGAACCGGCGCTTAAGCAGACCAAACTCATCGCCGAAGCGTGGGATCTGGGCGGCTATCAGGTCGGGCATTTCCCCGGCAAACGCTTTTCCGACTGGAACGGAAAATTCCGCGACGATGTCCGCCGCTTCTGGAACCGGAACCATTCAATCGGCGGCCTCGCCACCCGCCTCGCCGGCAGCGCCGACCTCTACCAACTCAAAGACAGCGGCCCGCTGCACTCCATCAACTTTATCACCTCGCACGACGGCTTCACCCTTGCCGACCTCGTCTCCTACGAACACAAGCATAACGAAGCCAACGGCGAGAATAACCGCGACGGCGAAAACCACGACGAAAGCATCAACTTCGACGTCGAAGGTCCGACCGACGATCCGGCCATCAACGCCCGGCGTCTGCAGCAGCAGAAAAACCTGCTCGCCACCCTCTTCCTCTCCCAGGGTGTTCCGATGCTGACCGCCGGCGACGAATTCGGCCGCAGTCAGCAAGGCAGCAACAACGCTTACTGTCAGGACAACGACATCTCCTGGGTCGACTGGAGCCTGCTGGACAAAAACAGCGAGCTGTTCGAGTTCACCAAACAGCTCATCGCCCTGCGCAAAAAACA
>JACNKZ010000006.1 GCA_014381785.1 Kiritimatiellota bacterium | reverse complement strand
GGGCAGCTCTTGTTGCAAAGGGCTTTGAAAACACCGAGCTGGAGTGGATGCGCTGTTCGGTGGAAGACGTAAAGACCGCGCTTGCCGAGTTGCGCACAGGGGAACGGTTCACAGGCACGCATCATGAAACATTTGCGATGCGCCGCGAGCAGGCCGAGGCCGTGAACAAGACGCATGATTATTTCCACTCTATTTGGCAGGAGGAAAAACAGGCGGTTCCGCGTTTTCTGTGGAACGCGAAGATGCGTTTCGGCAAAACCTTCACCGCTTACCAGTTAGCAAAAAAACAAGGTGCCAAGCGCGTTCTTGTGCTGACGTTTAAACCCGCTGTCGAAGATGCCTGGCGGACTGACTTAGAGTCCCATGTCGATTTTGACGGATGGCAATACCTTTCCCGCAACTCGAATATAAGCCCAGACGAGGTTGATAAAGAGATTCCAATGGTCTATTTCGGTTCATTTCAGGATCTGCTGGGGCGCGACAAGGCGGGGAACATTAAGGCAAAGAACGAGTGGCTCCACATTGTGAACTGGGATCTTGTGGTTTTCGATGAATACCATTTTGGTGCGTGGCGCGATACAGCCAAGGAGCTGTTCGAGGGGGAAGAGGATGCGTCAGCCGAGATCAAGGGCGAGTACGGCACAACCCTTTCCGGTCGATCCACCGGCAATGCCAGTATTGAAGATTTTGAGAAGGAATTCGAGGAGTTGGCGGAGGCGGAAACAGAGTTCCTTCCCATCACAACCAAAGCGTATCTCTATCTTTCCGGCACACCGTTCAAGGCATTGGCTACGGGTGAGTTCATTGAGGAGCAGATTTTCAACTGGACCTACACCGATGAACAACGCGCCAAGGAAGAATTTGCGACGAAAAATCCGGGCAAGCGGAATCCCTACGGTGCTCTGCCGCAAATGCGCCTGCTGACCTACCAGATGCCGGACGAGCTACTGGCCATCGCAAGCGCGGGGGAATTCGATGAGTTTGATCTTAACGCTTTTTTCGAGGCATCAGGCACGGGCGTACTGGCTCAGTTTAAGCATAAGAGCGATGTCCAAAAGTGGCTGGATATTATTCGGGGCGGGTATGCACCTATCGAGCATTTAAAGAAGGGAACACGTCCGCCGTTCCCTTATTCAGACGTGCGGCTTCTTCCGTATCTCCAGCATTCGTTCTGGTTCCTTCCAAACGTCGCGGCCTGCCACGCAATGGCCAACCTGCTACAGGAAAAACACAACACGTTCTGGCGCGACTACGAGGTCGTGGTTTCCGCAGGTGCCGCAGCAGGGATCGGGCTGAACGCGCTGCCGCCGGTGCGCAAGGCGGTTGGGAGTGGCTTTGATACGAAGACAATCGTGCTGTCGTGCGGTAAGCTCACCACCGGGGTTACGGTGCCTCAGTGGTCGTCCATCCTGATGCTGCGCAATCTCAAGTCGCCGGAGACCTATTTTCAGGCGGCGTTTCGTGTGCAGTCGCCCTGGTCGATCAAAAATCCGAACGGCGATGATCCGAACGAGGAGGAAATCCTTAAGCCAGCCTGTTTTGTGTTCGATTTCGCGCCCACACGCGCTCTGCGCCAGCTCTCGGAATACGGTATCGGGCTTTCGCCCGGCGAGCCGAACCCGGAGAATGCCGTCAGAGACCTGATTTCATTTCTTCCTGTGCTGGCCTACGACGGCGCAAATATGACCCAGATTGATGCGGGCGGCATTCTCGACATCGCGATGGCGGGCACATCGGCCACATTGTTGGCTAAAAAATGGCAGAGTGCTGTTTTGGTAAATGTCGATAACGGTACGCTGCGCCGCATTCTTGATAACGATGAAGCAATGGCCGCTGTGGAGCGCATTGAGGGATGGCGTTCTCTGGGCGACAACATTATCGAGACCATCATCAACAAGAGCGAGAAGGTCAAAGAACTCAAGAACAAGGCCAAAGACGGCGAGCTGACCAAGAAGGAGAAGAAAGAACTCAGCGACGAGGAGCGGGAATACAAATCCAAGCGCAAGCTCATTCAAGAAAAGCTGATCAAATTTGCAACGCGCATTCCGGCATTTATGTATCTGACCGACTTCCGCGAAAACAAATTAGAGGATGTAATCACGAAACTGGAGCCTGAACTGTTCATGACGGTCACCGGCCTGACCGTGCAGGATTTCCACCTGCTCGTGAGTCTACGAGTGTTCAACACCGAGCAGATGAATCAAGCAGTCTTCGCCTTCCGCCGCTATGAAGATGCATCGCTCCGCTACACCGGCATCGAAAGCCACGAAGGTCTAACTCATTACGGCCTGTACAACACCGTGGTGGCGGTTGAAGGAGAGCCGGTTAAGTAAGGGGTTATCGCTTGAGCAGTCAGAACGAAAATAAGGATACTTTATGGGCCTAAGAGAGGATCTTCAAAAAGCAATTGATGAAGTAAAAGCCAAGGGTATCAAAAACATCCAGGTCGAAAACTTGGAAAATTGGCTATTTGAAAATGGAGCTGAACCATCGCAGGTTGTTTTGCAGACGCGAGAGCTCGTTCACCAGTCGAACCTCGCAAAATATCATGCGGATGTGGAATTTGATTTAGAAGAATTTCGGGCTGTTCTTCGTATTTCCGAGTTCATTATTCGGTGGCTCATTATTGTCAGCGGTTCGGCCTGTGTGGCACTCCTGGCTTTGATTGGCAATCTTTGGATTCGCAATGATGCTGACGAGTATATCTTGATTCTGCTTCGATCACTTCGCCTGTTTGGTGGCGCAACAATTGTCGGGCTTTTGTCCGCAGGTTCCTTTTATTTTACGCAGTACTACTCGCGTTATTGTGATGGTGAGCGACCTTGGAAAACTTGGCGCAGTATCACAATTGGGCTTGTGCTTGTCGCAATCGGGTGTTTGGGGTGGGGCGCATTTAATTTGAGTTTTGATATGGCTGCGAAATTAGGTGGAGCGACTGAGGGAGGAGATCAAATGTTCAATCTGGATTTTGGGGATGTAACTACAGGCACCGTAAGTGGTGTTGCGGCCGGCTTGGTATTATCTTTCTTTGCTTGGATTTATTCTAGATGCACTATCAAACAACGGCAGATAGAAGCAGACCGTGAACGGTTAATGAACTGGCGTGTTTTTATTATCCAACATGGGTTGATTTTTGACTCCTCCAATGATCCTTACACAAATCCCATTCAGTACCTAAAAAATCAATTTGATAAAAAGCAAAGGCCCTACAAATACGAAGTCCTACGAAAGGAGTTTCCACTCGATAAAATGATCTCGAAGGATTCGGGGATTTAAGGGACTTTTTGCTGCCGATGCTGATGAACGGCCAGGTGACTGTATGAAAAAAGATGAATGGCGGGAAAAGTGGCACAAATGCGACTCATCGATGATGCTGGAGCTGTCCGGGGTCACGGATATGCCGGGAGTATTAACCACAATGCCGGTGTCGGGGCTGAATATAAATCTTCAGAACATGCCCGGCACCCAAACGGTTTACCTTAGCGGTTACGTTTTGCCGCAAGAAGAGGTGCCGGAGCCTCTGGGGGCCAGGGTCAGCCCGTGATTTGTAGCATTTATGTGCAGGGGTCAGGGCAGGATTTATAGAGGAGGCAAAATGAGCGACATCAAATTATTCAAAAT
>JACNKZ010000059.1 GCA_014381785.1 Kiritimatiellota bacterium | reverse complement strand
CCGCCTTGCGCCGCGACGTGGAGCAGTCGGATAACCGGCTGCTCACCGCCGTCAATTTTGCCATCGCCGGAAACATCATCGACATGGGTGCCAAGACCGGCCTGCGGGAATCCGATCTGGTCGACGCCATTGAACACGCCGCCGAAAACGAACTGGCCGGCGATATCGATGCGTTCGTTTCCGCGGTACGCAACGCTGAACATATTCTCTATCTCTGCGACAACGCCGGGGAAATTGTTTTCGACACCCTGCTGATCGAGCAGCTCGGCCCCGAACGGGTCACCGCCGCCGTGCGCGGAAAACCGATCATCAACGATGCGTTGATGGAAGACGCCCGCGCCGCTGGCCTGACGGATCTGGTTCCAGTCATTGGAAACGGATCGGACGCGCCCGGCACCGTGCTCGACGAATGCAATGAAGAATTCCGCACGGCGTTTGAATCCGCTGACCTGATTATTTCAAAAGGACAGGGAAATTTTGAAACGCTCAGCGACAGCAACCGTCCGATCTTTTTTCTGTTCAAGGTAAAATGCCCGGTGGTTGCCGCAACCACCGGGGTGCCGCTCGGCACACACGTCTTAAGAAGAACCCGGATTTAACGTCTCCCTGCGGGTAGACGTTTCTACATGAAAATGTAGTAACGCTTACCCGACGGAGGAGGGAAACGTCCCATTTAGCAACCAAGGCCCGAAAGAAATCTAATCATGAAAATCGTCATCGCATCCGGAAAAGGGGGAACCGGCAAAACCACGGTATCGGTCGCGCTGGCGCAGGCCTTCGACGGGCCGGTCTGCCTGATCGATGCAGACGTCGAAGAACCCAACAGCGCGTTTTTTATGAAACCGATCATCGAATCGAAGCGTGACGTCACGGTTCCGGTTCCGCAAATCGACAGCGAAAAATGCACCGCCTGCGGAGTCTGCAGCTCTCTGTGCGTCTTCAACGCCATCGCCGTCGCGGGTCAATCCGCCCTGGTGTTCCCCGAACTGTGCCACAGCTGCGGCGGGTGCGTGCGCATCTGTCCGCAGAACGCCATCACCGAACAGCCGTCCGGGATCGGCGAAATCACTCGCGGACAGGCCGCACACATCACGACGCTCGAAGGCCGCCTCAACATCGGAAGCGCAATGGCGCCGCCGCTGATCCGTGCCGTAAAAAAAGCCGCACCCGAGGGCATGCCGGTTCTAATCGACGCCCCGCCCGGCACCTCCTGCCCGATGATCACCGCCGTAACGGGAGCCGATTTTGTCGTGCTCGTCACCGAGCCGACCCCTTTTGGCTTGAACGACTTGGTTCTGGCCGTTGAAACCGTTCGTAAGCTCGGTCTGCCCTGCGGCGTCATCATCAACCGCTCCGACTCCGGCGACGACCGGGTCGTGCGCTACTGCGAGGAAGAAAAAATCCGTGTTCTGTTGCAGATTCCCGAATCTCGAAAAATTGCCGAAGCCTACTCGCGCGGCGACAGTCTGCTGACTGCCAAACCGGAACTCATACACGCCTTCCGAAAGCTGCTGGAGGAAATCCGATGAAAGAACTGGTGATCATCAGCGGCAAAGGCGGAACCGGCAAAACCAGCGTCACCGGATCGTTCGCCGCGCTGGCAAATAATGCAATGATGGCGGACTGCGATGTCGACGCCGCCGACCTGCACCTATTGCTCAACCCCGAGATACAAGAAACGCACGAGTTCTATAGCGGACACGAAGCCGTTATCCGGCCCGACGACTGTACCGGTTGCGGACAGTGCGAAGAACTCTGCCGTTTTGATGCGGTAATCTCAGAAAACGGAATTTTCCGCATCGATCCGGCTGCCTGCGAGGGCTGCGGCGTATGCGTACAGTTCTGCCCCCCCAAGGCCATCGACTTTCCGGAGGCACTGTGCGGGAAATGGTTTATTTCCAAAACCCGCCATGGACGCATGGTGCACGCCCGACTCGGCATCGCCGCCGAAAACTCCGGCAAGCTGGTCAGCATCGTGCGCAAACAGGCCGCACAGGTCGCGGCGGCGCTGCAGGCGGAATGGCTTTTAATTGACGGCCCGCCCGGAACCGGCTGCCCGGTGATCGCATCCATCACCGGAGCCGGGGCCGTGCTGATCGTCACCGAACCGACCCTCTCCGGCGAGCACGATCTGCTGCGCGTGCTCCAACTGACCCGGCACTTTGAAATTCCGTCCTTCATCAGCGTCAACAAATGGGACATCAATCCCGGCATGACTGAGCGCATCGAAGCCGCCGCCGCCGAAGCCGGAGCAACTGCATTAGAACGGATTCCGTACGATGCCTCCATCACCAATGCCCAGATTCAGGGGCTGAGTGTTGTGGAGTACAACGACGGCCCCGCCGCAACCGCCATCAAAAACCTATGGGAGAAATTATGTCATCACCTCTAAGCGATCACCCCAACGTCCTCGCCCGCATGGAACAGATCCGGCATAAGATTGTCGTGCTGTCCGGTAAAGGCGGCGTTGGCAAAAGTACCGTCTCGGCCAATCTGGCGCTGTCGCTGGCGGCCAAAGGACACAAGGTCGGTCTGCTCGATGCCGACATTCACGGACCGAGCATCCCCACCCTGTTCAACCTGCAAAACAAAACCGCCCGCCAGGTGGCCGACATTATCCTGCCGATTAAATGCTCCGGCATCGCGCTGATGTCCGCGGGGTTCATGCTGTCACATCCCGATCAGGCGGTCATCGTTCGCGGGCCGATGAAAATCAAAATTATAGAGCAAATGCTCGGGGATGTCGAATGGGGCGAGCTCGACTATCTGATTATCGACTGCCCGCCCGGCACCGGCGACGAACCGCTGGCCGTCTGCCAGCTGATCGACTCGCCCGACGGCGGCGTGATCGTCACCACCCCGCAGGAGCTCGCCGCCGCCGACGTGCGCAAGTCGGTTCAGTTCTGCCGCAAACTCGATCTTCCAATCCTTGGAATTCTTGAAAACATGGGCGGCTTCGTCTGCCCGAAGTGCGGCGAAACGTTTCCACTGTTTGGAAAAGACGGCGGACGCAAAACCGCTGAAAAATATAACGAGGCCTTTCTGGGCAGCATTCCGATCGATCCCGCGATCGGTGTCTGCAGCGATGCGGGCACGAGCTTCCTCGAACAGCACGCCGGCTCACCCGCCGCGCAAGCCTTTGAAAAAGCGGTCGGACTGATGAACGAAGCGCTGAGCCTGCTTCCGTCCCCCACTCCCGCCACCTGCAGCAACACCTGCGGAAGCTGCTCCTCCAGCGGCTCCTGCCCCTCCGCCAAACAGAACTGAAATTTATGGCCACAAAAAACACAAAAAGTCACAAAAACAAAGGTCCCTTTCTCGTGGATTTTTGTGTTTTTTGTGGCAATCCATGCTCTCATTCAGCAGATATACAATTGTTAAACCCATTCTAATAAAGGAGTCTGCTCCATGAAAAAAGCAGGAGTTATTCGCTGTCAGCAAACGGAAGATATCTGCCCCGGAACCACCGACTTTAAGGTCGCCAAAGACGGCCGAATCGCATTTGAGGAAACCGGTCCGGTTGAAATCACCGGGTTTGTCTCCTGTGGAGGATGTCCCGGCAAACGGGCGATTGCCCGGGCTAAAACAATGGTTGATCGAGGTGCGGAAATCATTGTTTTCGCTTCATGCATTTCAAAAGGCAACCCCATCGGCTATCCCTGCCCGCACTACGCGAATATGCGTGATGCCATCATCAAAGCCGTCGGCCCAAACATTAAAATTCTGGAGCACACGCATTAAATGAACCCCTTCGAAACAGATGCCGAAGTTTACGACGAATGGTTTGAGCGGCACGAGGCCGCCTACCGGTCGGAGCTGGCGGCGGTCCGTGCCGCGCTCGAGGCGTTTGCGCCGTGCGGACGCGGCCTCGAGATCAGCGCGGGAACCGGACGTTTCGCCGCGCCGCTCGGAATTGCCGACGGTGTCGAGCCGGCGGCGGCCATGCGCAGGCTGGCGGAGCAGCGCGGAGTACATCTGAAAGAGGGTGTCGCCGAAGCACTGCCTTATGAAAATCAGGCGTTTGATTTCACACTGCTGATCACAACGCTCTGTTTTGTAGATGACCCGCAGCAGACCTGCCGCGAGGCGGCGCGGGTGTTGCGCGACGGCGGACGGCTGATCATCGGACTGGTTCCGCGCGACAGCTTTCTCGGACTGCATTATGAAACCCGGCGGCAGACGAGCCGCTTCTACCGAAGCGCCCGGTTTTTCACGGTCGAGGAAACAAAGCATCTGATGGAAACAGCGGGGTTCGGCAGTTTTTCCTGTCTGCAAACCCTGTTTGATCTGCCGGAAAAGATGAGCGTACCCGATTCGGTTTTTCCGGGTTGTGAGCGCGGCGGTTTTGCTGTATTGACCGGAATTAAAGGAGGACGCGCAACATGATCCGGCAGATTCAATTGTGCTTGAACCACTCTCTAAAAATCAAGGGGCCGAGAACCATTGATTTTGAGCCGGGCATCAATCTGGTGACCGGTCCGAACGGCAGTGGAAAAAGTATGCTTCTCAAAGCGCTGCACAGCTGCCGGGAGTGCCGCATTGACAAGACCGATGATGCGGAAACGCTCTACTACGACACGGAAATGATGAACCCGCACCGCTCCGAAGGGCCGGCGGGCGATCTGCGCACGCTGATTCTGCGTGCGCGCGGCGGCTTTTCCTCGCATGGCGAAATCATGAAAACCGCGCTCGCTTCTCTGCCGCTGCGGGCCGGAGAAGTGTTTCTGATCGATGAGCCGGAAACCGGCCAGGATCTGACCGGCGTGCTTCATTTGAAAAAAGGATTTGAAACCCTGCTCAAACAGAATGTGCAGGTGATCGCTGCTTCGCATCATCCCCTGCTTCTTCTGAACGGGCATTTGATCGAACTGAAAAAGGGATATGCCGCAAACTTGCTGCGGCAATACCGCCGCCGGCTTTGTAATCAAAAGGAGCACCATGAAACCTGACCTCCGCCAAAAATCAAAAAGAAGGTTGAAACCGCAAAAGAACGCATAGAACGCAAAGAACATATTCAATGCATTTCTTTTTGCGCTCTCTGCGTTCTTTCGCGGTTAATCAAAATATGAACACGTTAAAAATCACAATTCTGGTTGAAAACACAGCGGGGAAGCTCGGTGTGCTGGCTGAGCACGGCCTGTCGTTTCTGATCGAAACAGGCGGCGAAAAAATCCTGTTCGATACCGGTCAGGGCTTTGTGCTGAAGCACAACCTCAAGCGGCTTTTCCAAGGTTTGGAAAATGTAAAAACCGTCGTGCTCAGCCACGGCCACTATGACCACACCGGCGGACTATCCGCCGCTCTATCGATGATGAACAACCCGGCGATCTATTCGCACCCCGCCGCGATCCAGCCCAAATTCGGCCGCAACGCAGACGGCAGTGCCCGGTTCATCGGCATGTCTGAGCTGAACAAAGACGCGCTGCTGCATTCCAACTGGATTCGGACAACCCAACCAATAGAGCTGTCGGGCGGACTGCGTCTGACCGGCACGGTGCCGCGTATCGCGAGCTTCGAGGACACCGGCGGACCGTTTTATCGGGATGCCGCCTGTACGTATCCCGATCCGATCGAAGACGATCAGGCCGCATTTATCGGAACCGGCCACGGAACCGTCGTTATCCTCGGCTGTGCGCACGCCGGGGTCGTCAACACCTTGAGATACATACAAAGCCTGACGGACAACCGCCCGATCCACACCGTGATCGGCGGCATGCACCTGCACAGCGCATCGGAAGAGCGCATACACCGCACGCTTACCGCACTGCGCGAACTAAACGTCCGACGGATGTTCCCGTGCCACTGCACCGGCTTTGCCGCCGCCGCGCGGCTCGCCAGTGAATTTCCCGGACAGGTCAGCGCCTGCCCCGTCGGAACCATGATTTCTGCTGGAGAAGACTCATGAGCCATGTATTCGGTCCAGTTCCATCGAGACGGCTCGGACGATCGCTCGGTGTCGATCTGATTCCGTTCAAGACCTGTTCGTACGACTGCATCTACTGCCAGCTCGGACGGACCACCAGCAAAACCATTGAACGAAAAGAATGGGTTCCGCTCCGGACGGTGCTTGATGATCTGAAGCCAAAACTGGCGCTGAACCCGGACTGGATCACGCTCAGCGGCTCCGGCGAGCCGACACTTTACTCGCGGCTGGACGAACTGATCGCCGACATTCATGAGATCACCGATGTGCCGGTGGCGGTGCTGACCAACGGCTCACTGCTCTGGCAACCGGATCTGCGCCGACAAATTTCAAAAGCTGATCTGGTGATCCCCTCGCTGGACGGCGGCGACTCGGAAACCTTTCAAACCATCAATCGCCCTGCCCCGAAAATTTCGTTTGAAACCATGCTGGAAGGACTGATCGCCTTCCGGCAGGAATTTAAAAAGCAATACTGGCTGGAGATTCTCCTTTTGGAAGGCATCAACGCTGATGGCGAGCCGCTCGAAAATCTGATCCGGTGCGTCTCCGCCATTGCGCCCGACCGGATACAGCTCAACACAGCGACCCGTCCCCCGGCCGAGCAAAGCGCCCGCCCGGTCGCGCCGGCCCGGATGCAGGAAATCGCCGCCCGCTTTGGGCCGACGGCGGAGGTGATCGCCGATTATCGGAACGTACACGCCCAGACGGACTTTTCTTCACAGAAGGATGCGGTGATGGAGCTGCTGAGCCGTCGCCCCTGCACCACAGAAGATATCGCCGGAGGCCTCGGCATCCACCGCAATGAGGTCGTGAAATATATTGAGGAGCTTACCGAAGCCGGCCAGCTGGCCGTCGAAAACATCGCTGAAAAAACATTCTACAAACCAACAAGAAAGGAAACCTGAATGAGCCCGATTAAACTCTACACCAGCCGCAACTGCCCGATCTGCGAACAGGTCAAAACCGCAATAAAAGATTTCGACCATCAAATTCTCTCCTCTGAAGAGCACATGGATGATCTAATTAAAGAAGTCACCCGCCGCGACCTCGACCACCGTCAGATCCGCCAAGCCCCCGTTATGATTGTCCCTGACTGCAATCTCGTCTGGACCGGCGCGGACTGCCTGATTGCGATTGAAGACAAAGAATGGGAAAACTGATATAGCAATAATCGCCCACAAATCACTTGCGAATGGACACGAATCCAAACAGGAACAAACTATGAAGACGCATACAGTTTTCTTTTCACCCACCCAGACCGGCGCGATCGTCGCCAAGGCCATTCAGGAAAATCTGAATGCTGAATGCGGCGAGTCGTTTGATCTCACGACAACGGCTGTCGAAAAAGCCTTTGGCGAAGACGATGTGGTTATCATCGCCATACCGGTCTACAGCGGACGCCTGCCCAGCGTCGCCGTCGAACGCTTTCAATCCATTCAGGGAAACGGCACCAAAGCGGTTGCCATTGCCATGTATGGAAACGCCAAACTCGATGACGCCCTGCTTGAGCTGACCGACCTCTGTACCGAAAAAGGCTTCGAGGTGATCGCGGCGGCCACCTTCATCGGCGAACACTCCTTCACCATGAAGCAGTTCCCGATCGCCGTCGGGCGGCCTGACGACGCCGACCGTGATAAAGCTGCCGAATTCGCCGCGCTGATTCAAAAGAAGCTCGATGCGGGCGGACCGTTCACTCTGCCGGAGCTGCCGGGATCCCGCCCCTATGCAAAAGAACCCATGAACCCGCCCGGCGTCGTCGCCACCGGAGTGAACGACAACTGCACAAAATGCGGTTTATGCGAAACCTTCTGCCCGACCGGTGCCATCACAATGACGAATGACGGCCCGCAAATGGATGCATCCAAATGCATCTGGTGCTGCGCCTGCGTGAAGGTTTGCACCAGCCACGCCATGGAAATCACATCCACCAAAGTACAGGAGATCGCGCAACGGCTGCACAAACACTTTCAGAAACGCCAGGAGCCGCAGTGGTTTTTGGCATAACATCAGAAATAAAGACCAAAACAGCTGAAACTTAAAACCTTAAAAGAACACAAGGAGCACAAAGGACAGCGACCCCCAAGCTCATCTCTTTTTGCGCTCTCTGCGATCTTTCGCGGTTAATTGATTGATTAAAAAACAGAAGCAATGAACAGGAGTAAACAAATGAAAATCGCCATCCCCACCGCTAACGGAAAACTGGCCATGCACTTCGGGCACTGCCAGCAGTTTGAAATCCTCACCGTCGATCCCGACGCCAAAACCATCGCCTCCTGCGAAGTCGCAACGCCGCCGCCGCACGAACCCGGCGTTCTTCCCGCGTGGCTTCACGAACAGGGCGTCAACCTGATTATCGCCGGCGGCATGGGCAGCCGGGCCCAGCAGCTGTTCGCGCAAAATGATATTCAGGTCGTCGTCGGCGCACCCTCCGCCGCCGCAGAAGAACTGGCTCTCGCCTGGATGAACGGCTCGCTCGTCTCCGGTGCCAACGCCTGCGACCATTGATCCAACAGATTCCAACCCTTGGAAAGCCATAGCATGGCCGCCTGTTGTTTTTTCCAAGGTTTGGAAAAAATCAGCCCGCTTTTTCCAAGCATTGGAAAATGGCGGCGTCTTCAGGCGTCACGTCGATGCAGCCTTTGCATTTAGAGCATTGGGTGTCGAGCCGTTGGATGCGCCCTTTGCGCTCCAGTGTTTCGAGCATGCCCTCCATGGCCGTCACTTCACTCCGAAAGTGACGGGCAATTTCCGCGAGCGACATCGGCCCGCGCTCTTTCAGCAGGTTTAAAATATCAGACAGCATAAAAACAACCTTGGAATACTGGATTATAGGATGACTGGATTAATGATGTTCAAACCTCCATTACTCCCCTGCTCCAACACGCCTCTCCTTAACGAACTTGAATTTTGGCGGCGGCCTCTTTGTCGATGATGTAGCGGCTTTCGCCGGTGGCGACGAGCATGTTGGCGTCGCGCGGCCGGTTTTTGAGCACCGTGACGAACGCGCCGGTGAACAGCCCCATTTCGAGGGTCTTGCGGTCCCTGTTGGAGATCACCATCACATTGGCGTCCTGCGCGAAGTCGCTGAGCGGATGGGCACAGCAAACGCCCCTTCCCTCGGCGGATTCGCGGCCGCAGCGCTGCTGGCATTTCCTTTTTCTAAAACGTCCAAGCACGGGTTACTCCCTTTCCTTTGAAGCGATTTTAAGGCCGGCGGCAAAAAGTAGCCCCGCAAAAATCAAAATAAATATCCAGATCGCCGACTGTAGTGGATGGTGATGGAATGTGGCGGCTTGGTAAAAGAGCGTGGCGAAGCCCCAGGCCAGCGCGGTGAGGTAGAGGACGCTGAAACTCATCCACTTCCAACCGGTCTCGCGCTGGATGGCGGCCACGGCGGCGACGCAGGGCATGTAGATGAGCACAAAGAGCAGATAGGCAAAGGCACCGATTTTGCCGTCGAAGGCGGAGAGCATGGCGGATTCGGGGTCGGCGCCGTCGGCGCCGTAGAAGGTGTTCAGGGTTCCAACAACGAGCTCTTTGCCGAAGATGCCGGTGACAAGGCCAAGGGTGGCGGGCCAGTTGTCGTCGGTGATGCCCATCGGGTGGAAAACCGGGGTGATGAGGCGGCTGGCGGCGCTGAGCACCGAGTTCTCACTTTCCTGATTGCCGAAGGAGCCGTCGGTACCGATCGACCAGAGGAAGCTGAGCACCAGCACCAGCACCATGATGATTTTTCCGGCGCGCAGGATGAACTCTTTGAGCCGCTCCCAGGTGTGGTGGAAAATGGCAACCAGCCGCGGCACGTGGTACGGCGGAAGTTCCATTACGAAGGTGGAGGCATCGCCTTTAAGAATGGTGCGGCGAAAGAGCAGTCCGGAACCCACCGCAAGCAGGATGCCGGTGAGGTAGAGCGCGAAGATCACCGCGCCGCCGGCCTTGGGGAAGAAGATGCCGGCGAACAGTGCATAGACCGGAAGGCGGGCCCCGCAGGACATGAAGGGGTTGAGCAGCACGGTCAGTGTGCGGTCGCGCTTGTTGTCGAGCGTACGCGCGGCCATAATGCCGGGCACGTTGCAGCCGAAGCCGACCAGCATGGGAATGAAGGCTTTACCGGGCAGACCAATAGATCGCAGCGTGCGGTCCATCACAAAGGCGGCGCGGGCCATGTAGCCGGACTCTTCGAGCAGCGACAGACAGAGGAACATGAAGAAGATCGGCGGGATAAAGGTGGCCACGGTCTGGATGCCGCCGCCGAGGCCATCGGCCAGCAAAACGGTCAACCACATCGGCGCGCCGATGCCGGCAAGCCATCCGCCGAGGCCGTCCACCAGCACCGCACCGAAAAAGGAGTCAATCCAACCGATCATCGGCCCGGAAAAATTGATCGTCAATGTGAAGACGCCGTACATCACCGCCAGAAAAAGCGGAATGCCGAGTGCGCGGCTCAGCACAATCCGGTCGATGGCATCCGACATCCGTTTGCGCATTTCGCCGGTGCGTTTCACCACATCGAGAGTCAGGCCGTGAACGAAGCCGTAGCGGCCGTCAGCCATGACGATTTCAATATCTTCCCCGATGTGCCTCTCCACTTTCTCAATTTCAACAGCGAGCAGTTCGTCGCAAACCCCAATGGTCAGGTCTTCGGCAACCGGGTCGCGCTCCAGCAGCTTGACCGCCAGCCAGCGGGCGGACACATCGACCCGCTCCGCCGCAGGTGCTACTTCGGGAATCAGCACATCAAGGGCCTTTTCGACTTCCGCATCGTAGCAAATCTGTGTGCCGCTGATGGGTTTATCGGTCGCCACGGCTTCAATGGCCTGCTTCAGTCCGGCAATTTCCTCTTTGCGAACGACCTCGACCTGAAGCAGCGGGCACCCGAGATGCTGCTGCAGATGTTTAAGTTGCACCTCGATATGCCGCCGTTTGGCCAGGCCGGCCATATTAATCACCACCACCAGCGGCACACGCATTTCGAGCAGCTGAGCGGTGAGATAAAGTCCGCGCTCCACATTGCGCGCATCGATGAGGTTGACGATGGCGTCGGGCTTTTCCTTTAAGATGTAATCACGCGCGGCGACTTCGTCGAGCGAACCGGCGGAAAAGGAGTAAATGCCGGGCAGGTCCACCACGCGATAGTCGGCCGCGCCAAATGAGTAATCGCCTTCAAGATGTTCAACCGTCACGCCCGGCCAGTTCCCGACGCGTTCGCGCGAGCTGGTCAGCGAATTAAACAGCGTGGTTTTCCCGCAGTTGGGATTACCCGCCAGAGCTATGGTAAACTGCTTCATGTGCAGGAAATGATAGAGGGGGAGATTCTTGTTGCGAGAATAAAATCTAAATAAACTCCGATTCCGATGTTTGGAACAGAAATGGCCCTGTTTCCAATGTCTGGAAATTCCGATTGGAAACATTCCAGACATTGGAAACAGACAGCACCCCCGCCAAAAAATTTTGTTTATAATGTCGAAGCCCGTTCCGGACGGCGGCCGGAGCATTTGTGGAGAACGCCGATGAACAAGGCGACAAACAGTGCAATCCCCCCTACCCAGGCCGCTGAGGTGCCGGGGTGCGTCGGAAAGGTTGCAATCTGGTAGTAAACTGTTGCCGCAATCCAGGCCAGCCCTGTCAGATAGCACACGCAGAAAACGGCCCATTTCCAGTTGGTCTCCCGGTAGACCGCTGCGATGGCGGCCACGCACGGAGCATAGATGAGAATGAACAGCAGATAGGCAATCGCCGCGGCTTTGCTCCCGAAGGCTTTCTGCAGCGTTCCGAGTGTTCCGCCATGAATCTCCATTTCCTCGGCAACCGCTTCGCGGTCTTCGGTTCCGGCTGCCCCGCCGATCCCGATCGGGTCGGTAAAGGTTGCAGAGAATCCATCAAAGGCGGCCGGGATGGACGCAAAGGCATCGGTAATGCTACCGAAAAAGTCAAACGGCTCTTCGTCTGCATCGCCGCCGGACTCTTCGGCCTCGAGCTGGGTATAAAGAGCGTCGAGCGTTCCCACCACAGCTTCTTTGGCAAAGATTCCGGTGAACAGCCCAACGGTGGCCGGCCAGTTCTCTTTCTCAATCCCCATCGGATGGAAAACCGGTGTGACGGATTTGCCGATGGCGCTCAATACCGAATCGGAGCTGTCTTCGTGCCCGATGGTGCCGTCCGTTCCAATGGTATTGAGCAGGCTGAGGATCACCACGACAAGGATGATCACTTTTCCGGCGCGAATGGCAAAACTTTTGAGCTTGTTCCATGTGTGCATAAAAATGCCGTTAAAGGTCGGTACATGATAGGGCGGAAGCTCCATCACAAAGGTGGATGCCTGTCCGCGCAAAAGTGTTTTGCGCAGGAGCAGTCCGGTCAGCACGCTGAGAAGAATCCCGGTCATGTACAAACTGAAAATCAGCAGACTGCCGGAGCGCGGAAAAAACGCGGCGGCGAACAGGATGTAGACCGGCAGCCGCGCTCCGCACGACATAAACGGGTTCATCATCACCGCCATGGTGCGGTCGCGTTCGTTCTCCAGCGTGCGTGCGGCCATGATGCCGGGCACGTTGCAGCCGAAACCGACCAGCATCGGCAGGAACGCCTTGCCGGGCAGTCCGATCGCACGCAGCAGGCGATCCATGACAAACGCGGCACGCGCCATGTATCCGGAGTCCTCCAGTGCTGAAAGACAAAGGAAAATAAAGAAGATCGGCGGCACAAACGTGGCAACCGTCTGAATGCCGCCCCCCACCCCGCCGGCGAGGATCGTAATCAGCAGTTCCGGAACATGCAGCGCACCCAGCAGCGCACCGAACCCGTCGACAAAAATCGTACCGAACAGAATATCGAAGAAATCAATAAAGGCTCCACCGACGTTGATGGTCACCATAAAGACGCCGTACATCACCAGCAGGAAAATCGGAATACCGAACGCGCGACTGAGCACCACGCGGTCAATCGCATCCGAAACGGTTTTACGAAGCTGATCGGTGCGCTTGCAGACATCTCTGGCCAGTCCATGAATGAATCCGTAGCGGCCGTCGGCAATTACCACGTCAATTTCATCCCCGACATGCCGTTCGATTTTCTGAATGGCGGATTTCAATTCCTCATCGACACAGCCTCCGGCCAGCTGCCCGGCCAGCTCATCGCCTTCGAGCAGTTTGATGGCGAGCCAGCGCGCGTCCACGCCGGCTTTCACCGCGTGCTCTGCCAGCCTGTCGCCGAGAGATGCAATAACAGATTCGGCTTCGCTGTCATACTCAACCCGGGTCGGCGAAACGGCGTGCGATTCGGCCATCTTAAGCAATTCATCTTTTAACCGATCCAGCCCCTCGCGACGGGCCGCCACCAGGGGAATGACCGGACATCCGAGATGGGTCTGCAAATGATCAATCTCAATCCTGATCTTCCGGTTTTTGGCGATGTCCATCATGTTGAGGGCCACAACAACCGGCACGCGCATTTCAATCAATTGAGTGGTGAGGTACAGATTGCGCTCCAGATTGGTCGCGTCGATGATATTGACCACGACATCGGGTTTGTCTTTAAGAATGAACTCGCGCGACACCTTTTCATCTGCGGAAAAAGCGGAAAAAGAATAAATCCCCGGCAGGTCGACAATCGTCAGCTCTGAACCGTTGTGACGGCAGATCCCCTCCAGCCGTTCAACCGTCACGCCGGGCCAGTTCCCGACGCGCTGGGTTGCGCCGGTCAGCACATTGAAAAGTGTTGTTTTCCCGCAGTTGGGATTTCCGGCCAGGGCAACAGTAAATTTTTTCATTTAAATTTCCTCCACGTTGAGGGCATCGGCCTCGGCTTTACGCAGCGTCAGACTGCCGCCCTGAAGACGAATCTCTACGGGATCGCCCAGCGGGGCGATCCGTTCGAGTTTAAATTCCACGCCGCGCACAAGACCCATCTGAATCAGCTTTTGCCGATAGCTCCGGTCGCCTGTGTCGTATCCCGCCACGCACCCGAGAGTGCCTGTTTTCATTTCTCTGATTTTCATGACGTGTCCCTCTGGTTAAAACTCAAGAGCCAGCTGCATTGTGAACAGATCGGCATCTTCCGCACCGGCTCCGAAGTCTTCTTTCATATACTCCAGGGCCAGACCGGCGCTGAACAATTCGGTTTCTGAGAGAAGATAGCTGCAGACAACGCCGTAGCGGTTTTCGGCCAGCCAGTCGGAAACGTCTTCGGATTTTTCATACTTCACTGCAACGTCGATCCGGTCGTTCACCGCACAGCCCAGCTCAAGGTTCAGCGAAGACGGCGTGAATCCCTGCGCAGCTCCGTTCACCTCAAATTCGTCCAGAGCAGTCACATACTCCGCAATCAGCGTGGCCGGCCCCATTTCCGCAGTGACCCAGGCATTGAACCCGCCGATATCATCGGAGGCGGTGTCGCCGGGCGCTGCGAAAAAGCTGTCCTCGAGAACACCGGTCAACCCGTCGGACTCCATGATGTTGCGGATCCAGGACGCCCCGAAACGCAGGGAACCTTTTTCTGTCTCCACACCATACGATGCCGCCAGCACAAAATTATCCGCCTGATCTTCACCGTCGGTTGGCAAGTCGCCGTTAAACGCCGTCAGGCTTGCAGAAAACCCGCCCTTCTCAAAACCGATCAACACGGCCGTTTCCAGCGCCTCGGCAAGTTCCAGCACGACCGGATCGCTGATAAAAAAACTCTCCAGATTTCCGACGGGCACATACATTTTACCGACCTGCAGAAACAGCGGGAATTCTTCGGTGTTTCCCAGCGTTACAATCGCCTGATCGACATCAAACGGCGTGTCGTCTTCTTCATAAAGAAAGATCAGGTCGCCGCGAATCCAGTCACTGAACTGCCAGCCGGCACCCAGTTCGACGGTCGCCAACGCAATATCGCTTACATCTTCAGGGTCTGAGTGACTGTAACCGGCCTCAACCTCAACCAGTGCGCCGAACTCCAGCCCGTCCGGCAAACCGCCGGATTCCCTCTCCGATCTGACTTCATTCTGCGTGTTCAACAACGTCTTCAGCTCGGTCACCTGCTGCTGAAGCGCCTCGAACTCCTTTTTGCTGACGGGTTCCTCCTGCGCAACCGCGCTCAGTGTCATCCCCGACAATACAACACCCGCAATCAATGCCCGCACCTTGTCCATAACCAACCTCTCCTCTGTTTTCTTTTTTTAAATCCCGCGCGTCGACTTCCAAAAACCGGACGTGCGTTTATTTGTTATGGCGAATAAATTTAGCTGTGACTAAAAATAAAGCAAGCGGCTTTTTAGATTTAATTTGAATAAGGGCGAATCTGCCCATATTTTTAGGCAAAGCGAAAAAAATTTGCTACGTTCCCGGCTATGAAAACATTAAGTTCCAGCCTCGAGGACTACCTCGAAACCATCTACGAAATTGCTGAAAGCAAAGGCGCGGCGCGGCCGAAGGACATTGCAGATCACCTGCAGGTCAAACCGGCATCGGTCACCGGTGCATTAAAACACCTGGCAGAAAAAGAGTTAATCAACTATGCGCCCTACGACGTGGTCACCCTCACCGCCGCCGGCAAAAAAATCGCCAGAGAAATTCAGCGCAAACACAAAGCGTTGTTCGGATTCTTCACCAACGTGCTCGATATCGATACGCAGGAGGCCGAAGACTTCGCCTGCAAAATGGAACACAACATCCCCGACCACGTGCTGGAACGTTTTATTGGCTTTTCGGAATTTGTGCAGCGCTGCCCCAACAGCGGAGCCGTCTGGCGCGAAGGCGCGCACGGCTACTTCTGTAAAACGCGCGGCGTCGATCCCCAGTGCAAAAAATGTCAGCTGGCCGCAACATGAAACCCGGAACAACCATCCACAAAAACGGCATTGAGTTTGCGGTCCACAGCACCGCCGACTCCATGACTCTGATGCTTTTCGATGAGGCGGACGCTGAAACGCCCGCGCACGAAATCGAAATGAAGCGTAAACACGGCCTGTGGCACGTCTTGACTCCCGATGCCAAACCCGGCCAGCTCTATCTCTACCGAACCGGAGACCAATGGCTGATCGACCCCCGCGCCAAAGCCGTCCACGTTCCGCGCGGCTGGGGCGATACCACCGGCCTTAGCGCCGGCGTTTTTCCAAGCGTTGGAAAAAACTTTCCAAAAGGCGTCATCATCGACGATGCCTTCGACTGGAAGAAGGACCGACGCCCACGCATCCCGCTTGAAAAAAGCGTCATCTACGAAACGCACCTGCGCGGCTTCACCGGCGGCGGAACGTATCTCGACTTCATCGAGAAAATTCCGCACCTGAAAGAACTCGGCATCACCGCCGTCGAATTCCTGCCGCTGTTTGAATTCAACGAACTCGAATACTTCCTGCGCGGCGATGCCCGCCAGCACCTGCTCAACTTCTGGGGCTACAGCACCCTCGCCTTCTTCGCCCCCATGAGCCGCTACGCCGCCTCCCCCGAGCCCGGCGCCGCAGTCACCGAGTTTAAAACCCTCGTCAAAGCGCTGCACGCCGCCGGCATCGAAATCATCCTCGACGTTGTCTTCAACCACACCGCCGAAGGGGAAAAAAGCGACGGCACCTATCACTTCCGCGGACTGGATGAGAAGGCAACTTATCTGCAGGATCCGGACGGCACCTACCAGAACTGGAGCGGATGCGGCAACACCGTCAACGCCAACCATCCGGTCACCAGAAACTTCATTGTTGAGTGTTTAAAATACTGGGCGAAAGAGATGCACGTCGACGGCTTCCGCTTCGACCTCGCCACATCCCTTTGCCGCGGCAAAGACGGCCACCTGATGAAACACCCGCCGCTCATTAAAGCCATCGAAACGGAACCCGCGCTCAAAAACGTCAAACTCATTGCCGAGGCATGGGACTGCGGCGGTTATCAGGTCGGCCACTTCCCCGGCAAACGTTTCTCCGACTGGAACGGGAGGTTTCGCGACGACGTCCGCCGCTTCTGGAACCACAACCACGCCGTCGGC
This sequence comes from Kiritimatiellota bacterium, assembly GCA_014381785.1. GTDB lineage: Bacteria > Verrucomicrobiota > Kiritimatiellia > Kiritimatiellales > Tichowtungiaceae > Tichowtungia. Next base: position 1,974 of record JACNKZ010000059.1, on the reverse strand, counting down.
GGCCTCGCCACACGCCTCGCCGGAAGTTCCGACCTCTACGAACGCAAAAACGGCGGCCCGCTGCACTCCATCAACTTCATCACCGCGCACGACGGCTTCACCCTCGCCGACCTCGTCTCCTACGAACACAAACACAACGAAGCCAACGGCGAAGGAAACCGCGACGGCGAAAACCGCAACGACAGCGTCAACTTCGGCATCGAAGGCCCCTCTAAAAAACCGGCTCTCAACGCCCGCCGCCTGCAGCAGCAAAAAAACCTGCTCGCCACCCTTCTTCTCTCGCAGGGCGTTCCGATGCTGCTCGCGGGCGACGAATTCGGCCGCACCCAAAAAGGAAGCAACAACGCCTACTGCCAGGACAACGACATCTCATGGGTCGACTGGAGCCTGCTGGACAAAAACAGCGAGCTGTTCGAGTTCACCAAACAGCTCATCGCCCTGCGCAAAAAACACCCCGCCTTGCGCCGCAAAAAACACTTCACCGGCAACGGCGACATCGAATGGATCGGCCCCGACGGACAGGAGATCGACTGGCATCACGGCCACGCCATCGGAATGCACCTTAAAGGCAAAGATGAACTGCTCATCCTCATCAACAACGAGCAATATGACGTTGCATTCAGTGATTTTTCCAAGGATTGGAAACTCGAACTCGCGACAACCAAGATTTCCGACTTCACCCTGTCCCCGCACAGCCTTGCGGTTTATTCGAAACCGTAGACGAGGCATCCTGCCTCGTTCGTATGAGCGAAACATATTGTTTTACACAACGAGGCTGGAAGCCTCGTCTACGCTGATTTCACATTTTCCAGACATTGGAAAAATCAGTCAGCCGGCCCGATCCAGGAAAACGGGTTAAAGGCGATTTCCCAGAGGTGGCCGTCGGGGTCGGCGAAGTAGCCGGAGTATCCACCCCAGAATACCTCCTGCGGTTTTTTCACCATCGTCGCACCCGCAGCGACCGCCTCGTCCATCAGCGCATCGACGTCTTCTTTAGATGCCAAATTATGCGCCAGCGTTACGCCGCGAAAACCGGCTCCGTCCGGCGGAACCTGCGCATCTTCGGCCAGCTTGCCCCACGGGTACAGCCCGAGCCAGCTTCCGTTCAGGTCGAAGAAAGCAATTTCATCGCTCACCGGTTCCTTGCGTGAGAAACCCATCTTTTCGTAAAAGACAATAGAGGCCTGAAGATCTTCCACGCCCAGTGTAATCATGCTGATTCTAGGTTTCATGCTCTCTCCCCGGTTAACTCTTTTGCAGATGCTTGCTGAACCTTCACCGAAACAACCGTGCCGATCAGCTCATCTTTTCCAGAAAAACGCATCGGCACATAATGTTCGGAGCCGCCGGAGCAGACGCCGTCTTTACAGCGTTCGACGAGTACGCTGACGGTCTGGCCAACAAAGCTCTGGTTGAAGGCGAGTGCCATTTCATCGGCCAGCGCGGCGAGCCGGGCGTGCCGCGCCTGCGCGACTTGCGGATCAACGGGATTGGGCATATCGGCGGCTCGGGTGCCGGGGCGCGGTGAAAATTTAAAGATGTGCATTCCCGCGAAACCAATCCGTCTGCAAAACTCGAAGGTCTCTTCGAATTCCTCATCGGTCTCGCCGGGGAAACCAACAATCACATCCGTGGTGATCGCCGGACCCACCCCGTCCGTCACTTCGTTCCGTCCACCCCTCCCGTGGAGGGGAGATTTATCAATCCCCTCCTGCGGAGGGGTTCCCGCAGGGCGACTGCTACAGTCATTGTAGCCGTTCGCCTGTGGCGAACGCCCTCCGAGCGCGGCGCGGGCGCGCTCAACGGCGGCGGCGTATTCGTCGGCCGTATAGCCGCGACCCATCCGATCGAGCACGCCGTCGGAGCCGGACTGAAGCGAAAGGTGAACGTGCGGCATCATGTACGGCGAACCGGCCCAAACCGCGAGCAGCTCGTCGGTCAGCTCCGCCGGATGCAGACTCGACATGCGGATTC
>JACNKZ010000044.1 GCA_014381785.1 Kiritimatiellota bacterium | reverse complement strand
ACAAGGATGGTTTTTTTCGTGCAAAATTACAGCGTCTCAATCTTAAAATGCTCTAAGACATCCTGATGATCCTGTTATCCTGTCAAAATTCCTCTGCTGCCCATGCAAAATAGAGAAGATTCTCTTTTTTATATCTTCTGTCGGCCCTCGATGGCGCGCTGCAGGGTGGTGGCATCGGCGTATTCAATGGCACTGCCTGACGGGATTCCGAAAGCGAGACGCGAGACGGCCACGCCGCGGCTGTTCAGCACCTCGGCCACATAGCTGGCAGTCGCTTCGCTCTCCACATCGGTGCCGAGCGCCAGAATTACTTCCTGAATTTCTTCGGGCTGAATGCGGCTGAGCAGTTCATTCACGCGCAAATCGGCCACCCCTTTGCCCAGCGCGGGCGAAAGGTGCCCGCCGAGTACGTGGTAGCGGCCCTGAAAGCTGTGCGAGTTCTCAATCTTCATGATGTCGCCGGGGCTCTCCACCACGCACAACAGGCCGGTGGCACGCCGTCCGTCGGTGCACAGCGCGCAGGGATCCTCCTTGGTGACCGTAATGCTGCCGCAGGTGGAGCAGGTGCCGACCTGCTCGTCGGCGGCCAGCAGCGCCTCAGCCAGCCGCCTTGCCAGCCCGTCGCGGTTTTGCACCAGCGCCAGCGCCATCCGCTCGGCCGAGCGTTTTCCAATGCCTGGAAGTTTTTCCAGCGCCGCAACCAGATCATCCAATGGAAGAAAATGTTTCATATTTGGGAGGGAGTTGGTGGAGTGGAGGAGTGTTGGATGGTTGGTCTTTCATTCATCCAATACTCCACAGCTCCATTACTTCGTTTCTTAAAATGGAAGATCTATCCCTTTGGTTAAACTCTTCATCTCTTTGGCCGCTTCATCCTGCGCACGGTTGAGTGCGCCCTTGACCGCATCGAGCACGGCCACTTCGAGCTTCTTAACTTCGGCGGGGTTGACGATTTCAGGCTGAATTTCAACGCTTTTCACCTTCATGTCGCAGGTCATTTTCACCGTCACGGCGCCACCGGCGGCAGAAAATTCAACTTCCTGTTTTGCCAGCTCTTTCTGCTTTTTCTTCATATCCTTCTGCATGGCAGCGGCCTGCTTCATCATTTTCATCATATCCATAATTAAACTTCCTTGGAGTGTTGGAGTAAAGGAGTGCTGGAAGTTGGATGTGGGCTATTTGTTCCAACCCAATACTCCAGTACTCCGTTATTCCAATACTCCATTCTTCTTCTATTTTCGTACGTCTTCAATGTCACCGTTGAAGGTCTCAAGGACGCTCCGCACGGCGGGGTTGTCATAATATTGTGTTTTATCCAGCGAGCCGCCTGTCGGCTGGTCGGCCGGTAGCGGGGCGTCAGCGGCCTGACCTTCCAAGGGTTGGAAGTTCACAGAAACGGCCCGTTTCAAGAAGCCTTCCAGTGTTTTCTGGACAAAAGAAATGGTGCGCGGATTGTCGAGGCTTCCTTTTCCCTGCGCGAATTCGGGGTCGATGCCGATGCTCACATGCGTGTCGGTCACGCTGACCGGCGCGGTGTCAATCAGGTACTGATGCGCGGAGGGAAGCCCTTTGGATAGATGCGCAATCAGTTGCGGCCAGGCGGTTTTTAGCCGCTCTAAATCGTCACTGGGCTTTTTTTTTACGGCGTAGTCCACCGGCGCTTCGTTGACTGCGGCTGCTCCATCGCCGCCCTTGAGCGCGGCAACCTGTTGCATCAGCTCATCCACCGTGGCAACCGTGGCGGCGCGCGAGGCGCGGATTAGCGCGGCTTCAAGCAGGGTGCGCTTGGACAGCGCATAGCGCATCCGCCCGTCGGCATCGATTAGCAGATCGATTATACGCAATAGCCGTCCGTCCGATGTTTTCCCCGCCTGCTGTTTCAACAGGTCGATCTGGGTGGCGGGAATATCGAACACCTCGAGGTTTTTTTCGGCATGCATCACGATCAGCAGATTGCGGAAGTGGTCGAGCAGTTCGAGCACCACGCGCTGCATATCTTTGCCGCTGCTGTCGATGGTTGCGACCGCCTGCAGAATGGCGGGAATGTCGCCGGTCAGGATGCCGCAGGCCAGCCCTTCAAGCTGTTCGCGGCTGATCAGCCCGAATACGGAGAGCACATCGGCCTCTTCGATGGTTTTGCCGCGGAAAGAGACCAGCTGGTCGAGCGCGCTTTCGGCGTCGCGCAGACCGCCTTCAGCGCCGCGGGAAATCGCGAGCAGGGCGTCGTCGCTGATCGTGATCCCCTCCGCCTTGCAGATTTTCTGCAGCTGGGCGGTAATGTCGGCCACGGAGATGCGGCGCAGATCGAAGCGCTGACAGCGCGAGAGAATGGTGGTCAGCACTTTTTGCGGCTCGGTGGTCGCGAAGAAGAACTTCACATGCGGCGGCGGCTCTTCCAGTGTTTTGAGAATGGCATTGAAGGCCGCCGTGCTGAGCATATGCACTTCGTCGATGATATAGATTTTGAACGGGCCGCGCACGGCCGCGTAGCGGACATTGTCGCGCAGGTCGCGCACCTGATCGACGCCGTTATTCGAGGCGCCGTCGATTTCAATCACATCGAGGCTGCTGCCGTTGACGATCTCTTTGCAGGAGTTGCACTGGCCGCAGGGCTCGGATCCCTGCCGATCCTGACAGTTGAGTGCTTTGGCGAGAATGCGGGCGGTCGTGGTTTTGCCGGTTCCGCGCGGGCCGACAAATAGGTAGGCGTGTGCCAGGCGTTCGGTCTGAATCGCATTATGCAGTGTCTGCGTGACGTGATCTTGACCCACCACATCCGCAAAAACCTGCGGTCGCCATTTCCGTGCTAAAACTTCGTAACCCATAAGCCGGACACGTTACCGAGCCTGCGGGGTATTGGCAAGTTGCGAAGGGCGGGTTTGATAAAAATCTTGTGGAGGAGCAGGGGTTCAACTAGCCTTCAAGTCATTCAGGAGGATTCATTATGCGTTTTCTATATATAGCTTTGACCGCCTTATTCGTGTTTTCGGGAGTCTGTCAGGCTGAGACGGTAGCCGGGCATAAGTTGTCCGAGTCCGAGGAGATTGTGCAGGACATGTCTTCCAAGCTGAGCCGCGGTGTTTTCAACGTTCTGACAGGGTGGGGCGAAATCCCCCGCCAGATGATCAAGTCCGGCAGGGACAAAGGCTGGTGGGCGGTTCTTCCGATCGGGATTCCCGCCGGAGCCATTATGACCTTTGTTCGCACCGCAACCGGTGCCTTTGAAACGCTCACCTTTATCGTTCCGATCGACGACTCCTACGGCCCGATCATCGACCCCGCCTTTGTCTGGCAAAAAGCGAAAGAGAAATAATGCGCCTTCTGCTTTGCAACGACGACGGCATCCACGCTCCCGGAATTTCGATTCTCCACAAAGCGGTTGCGGATCTCGGCGAATTGCGGGTGATTGCTCCCGATGTGGAACGCAGCGCCGCCGGACACGCCATTACACTCGCGGATCCCATCAAAAGCACCCCCGTTGAAAAAGACGGTGTCTTTTTCGGCGATGCAATCGGTGGAACGCCCGCCGACTGTATTAAACTCGCGGTCTGCGCCTTGATGAAAGATGAGCCGCCTGATCTCGTGTTGAGTGGAATCAATCTCGGCTCCAACACCGGCATCAGCGTTTTATATTCCGGCACCGTCTCCGCCGCCACCGAAGGGGTCATTCTCGGCATTCCCGGCGTCGCCTTTTCGCTCTGCACCTATGTCGATGCACAGTGGGAAATGGCGCAGCGCGTCGTCGCCGAGCTGACCCGAAAGATCATCGATAACCCGCCGCCGCCCGGAATTTTACTCAACATCAACATGCCCAACCTGCCGTACGATGAACTGAAGGGTATTAAAGTCACCCGCATGGGTCGCTCCCGTTTTATCGAAAAATTTCACAAACGGCTCGATCCGCGGGGCCGCACCTACTACTGGCTCGACGGCGAGCTCGAAGTGCACGACGACGGCGACGACATCGATATCCACGCCGTGCGCGACGGTTGCGTCTCCATCACCCCCATCCATCTCGACCTCACCGCCTACGACCACCTCAAAACCTTTAAATTCTTGGAAGCAGGCTGAGCCTGCACCCATCTATTTTCCAAACATTGGAAAAACCAGTTTGACACCCGCCGGAATCTCAGTATTCTCTGCGCTTCCTTTTTAGGGCGATTAGCTCAGCTGGTTAGAGCATCTCGTTTACACCGAGAGGGTCGGGGGTTCGAATCCCTCATCGCCCACCATTTCTTGATATTCATCAGAATTGTGATAAAACCCTTCTCATGAAAGCACTCAAAATACTTGTTCTGAACGGCCCGAATCTCAACCTGCTCGGTACACGCGAGCCGGATGTGTACGGCACTGAAACGCTCGACTCCATTGCGAAGGATCTAACCGCCTGCGCCGAAACCCTCGGCGGTGTGGAGCTGGAATTTGTTCAGAGCAATGCCGAGAGCGATCTCATCACCCGTATCGGGGAAACCCGTGGTGCGTTTGACGGCATCATCATTAATCCCGCTGCGCTGACGCACACCAGTCTCGGTGTGGCCGATGCCATTAAAGCGGTGGCCGATGTGGTTCCGGCGGTAGAGGTTCATTTAAGCAATACCCACGCCCGCGAGGAAATCCGTCACAAAAGCCTCTCAGCTGCCGGTTGCATCGGACAGATCATGGGTTTCAAAGGATTCGGCTACACACTGGCCCTGCAGGCACTCGTGAAGCATCTCCGTTCTTGAAAAAGTGGGACAGGCTTCCAGCCTGTCTGCAGTAGGTTCGCTTTTTAGGGGTAGACAGGCTAGAAGCCTGTCCTACGTTAATTCTGAAAAGAAACTCTCAAACACCAGTTCGGCGGGCAGATTGCGGTCGAGCTGGCGGGCGGCTGTTTCCACGGCGGTAATCCGTTTCAGCGCCTCCGCACGGGTGCAGACCAGAGCCTGATGCGCCAGTGCCTCTTTGGCTTCCGGGAAGTGCAGGGTCTCTTCGCCCTGTTCCAGCACCAGCATCAGCACGTCGCGTTGCCAGTGGAGGATCATTCGCAAAATTTCGGCGCGCGCCTCAATCAGTCGCGCGGTGGAGCGGGCCCCGAGCAGATCTTTGGCCTCTTTGGCTGTCAGTTCGTCCGAAATTCCCTCCGATTCATCCTCCTCAAACTCTTTTTTAAGTTCATTGAGAATACAGATCAACCGTCCTGTCAGTAGACCGGCTTCCGGCGTGCTCGCCGGCGGCAGCTCGCAGAGAATATCGAACAGCGGCTCTTTCCAATGTTTGGAAACTTCATCGTCCTCCGCAGTGAGTGCGATGCGCTGACAGCGCGAGGAAATGGTCGGCAACAGGCTTTGCGGTTCATCGGTGATCAGCAGCAGCAGGCTTTTCGGCGGGGGCTCTTCCAACGTTTTGAGCAGGGCGTTGGCGGCCATGGTATTCATCCGGTCGGCATTGAGGATTACCCCGACTTTCCATCCTCCGGAAAAAGAGGTCTGCGAGAAGGGCCGGATCAAATCGTCGCGCACCTGATCGATCAGAATCTGGCGGCTTTTGCTCTGCGGTTCCAGCCACGCAATATCGGGATGGGCGCGAGTCGCCACTTGCGGGTGGTTGTCGAAAATCAGGTTGAGCAGTTTGTCGGCAAAGCGCAGTGCCGCGCCGTGCGGCGCGCCCTGCAACAGATAGGCGTGCGCGAGCTGGCCGGCGTTCCAGCTTTTCTCGATGCCTTTCCAGGCGGTTTCAAACTGATTCGATGCTTCATTCATGGTGAATCTAGAGTTCGGGCAGAATAATTCGTATTCAGGGATAGCGTGTCCTGAAATCATTCTGCCTACAAATCATTCTGCCTATTCTTTCTCTAGTAGTGTGCTGATTATATTCCAAATGGCGGCGGAGACGGTTTCCGGATCCTGCGAGGCATCGACGATGCGGAAGCGCTCCGGTTCCTCCTCGGCCAGGGTTAGATAGCCCCGTCGCACGCGTTCATGGAAAGCGCGCTCCTCCTGTTCAAAGCGGTCAGCGGATTCGCCGAGTTCAAGGAAACGCTGGGCGATACGGTTGAAACCGGTTTCAACGCTGAGGTCAAGCAGCAGAGTCAGGTCGGGCGCTACTTTGTTAATCGTAAACTGGTGGATCGCTTTCACGTCATCGACCGGCAGACCGCGGCCGTAACCCTGATAGGCGGTGGTGGAGTCCATAAAGCGGTCGCAGATCACCCAGGTGCCTTTTTCGAGAGCGGGGCGGATCACTTTTTCGACCAGCTGGTTGCGGCTGGCTTCGAACAGCAGCAGCTCAGCGCGCTCACAGGGCGCTTCACCGGCTTGATTGTGCTGCAGGATGTTGCGGATTTCCTCGCCCAGCGCCGTGCCGCCCGGTTCGCGGGTGTACATCGCTTCAATACCGACCCCGCTCAGACGGCGAATCATCATCTGCGCCTGCGTCGATTTCCCCGAACCTTCGGGGCCTTCTAGAGTAATAAATTTACCTTTCATAAGCACAAGAAGGTAAACCACGAAAGACACGAAAGACACGAAAAAAGTGAAGAGACAGGAGAACTGCCTGTTCATCACACAAATAAACACGAATAAAAAACATTCGTTGAAATTCGTGCAGATTCGTGGGCAGGAAAGGGTATCCTGTGACCATGAAAAAAGTGATTCGAACGATTCTTGGACTGTTGGCGTTGGTCGCTGTGGTCTTTGTTTCCGGCACGCTCTTTTATGGCACCAAAACAGTTCACGATTTACTTGGTGAAAACAAACAGCTCAAGCGGGCCATTGCCACGCTCACACAGGAAGAGCAGATCGGTTACGCTAAAGTCCTGAAACAGGAATTTCGTGAAGGACGACTCTACTCAACCATACGTTTTGTGGAAACCGCTCGCGGAAACCCGCTTGAAACGGTTCTTCAGAAAGAGGTCGAGATCGACGGCGACGTTGTTCACTTCGACGCGCTGATCGTCACCTTTTCGAGCGAGGCCGTTATTGACGGCAAAGAGCGCTCGCTCTATCTCTGGCGGCGGGTCTACGGCGACAATCAGGCTCCGGCCGCCGGATTTTCCATCGAAGAGCCGGGCGCGGAACCGGCCCGTTACGCCGGACTGCTTTCCCGCCTGCGGATGAAAGATCAGAAAACATTCTGGTCGGCCATTTGGAATCTCGCCAACGATCCGGAAGCACTTGAACGACATGGCATCAAAGCCGTCTACGGCAATGCGGTGTATAAGAAGCTCAAGCCCGGCCTCATCTATGTCTTCAAAATCAGCCCGACCGGCCAGCTCATTCCCGAAACCGTTCCCGATCTTTAAGCTTTCTTAAGTTTCGGGCCGGAGGGCGTGTCCTGGATGATCCATCCGGCGGCGGCGACGGCGTTGCGCAGGCGGTCGGCTTCGGCCCAGTCCTTGTTCTTTTTGGCTTCGGCGCGCGCTTCGGCCATTTCGATCAGTTCGGACGGAACCTCTTCTTTGGGCGGCTCAAGGAAGCCGAGAACGGTGTCCAGTTTTTTCCAAAGGTTGGAAACGGCCGCCGCTTCTTTCGGATCCATAGGGAAGGCTTTATTTCCCGCATGGACGCCGTCGAACAGCGCGCCGAGGCCTCCGGCGATGTTGAGGTCGTCGTCGAGCGCGGCGGCAAAGCGTGTTTCCATTTCTACAGCCCAGCTAGGTAGTTCGCCAGCTTCGGCTTCGGTGCCGATGTATTCTTGCAGTTTGGCGTAGAAGTCGTCGAGGCGGGCGAGGGCGGCGCGGTTGGCGTTGAGCGAATCAAAGGTAAAGTTGAGGCTTTTGCGATAGTGGGTGCCGATCAGCTCATAACGGATTTCGCGGCCCGTGTAGCCTTTTTCTAAAATCTCGCGCAGGGTGAAGAAGTTGCCTTCGGATTTGGACATCTTTTTGCCTTCGACCTGCAGGTGGGCGTTATGCATCCAGTATTTGGAATAAAGGCAGCCGTTGGCGCCTTCGCTCTGGGCGATTTCGTCTTCGTGGTGCGGGAAGATGTTGTCGACGCCGCCGCAGTGCAGATCAAAAGTTTTGCCTAGATATTTCTGGCTCATGGCGGAGCACTCGATATGCCAGCCGGGGCGGCCTTTGCCCCACGGGGAGTCCCAGACGACCTCGCCGTCCTCTTCGACATAGCCTTTCCAGAGGGCGAAGTCGGCGGCGTTGTCTTTGTCGTATTCATCCTGGTCAACGCGCGCGCCGGCGCGCATGCCTGCGCGGTCGAGGCGGGCGAGTTTTCCGTATTCAGCAAACTTGTCGATCGGGAAGTAGACCGAGCCGTCGTCGGACTTGTAGGCCAGCCCTTTTTCGAACAGCTTTTCGATCAGCGCAATCATTTCGGGGATGCAGTCGGTCGCGGCGGGGTAGTGCTCGGCCGGTTCGATGTTCAGTACCTTGAGGTCTTCGAAGAAAGTATCTTTGTAGGTCTGCGTGTAGTCGCGCAGCGCCTTGCCGCTTTCGCGGGAGCCGCGGATCGTTTTGTCATCCACATCGGTCAGATTCTGAACCTGCGTGATTTTGAATCCTTTGTACTGAATCCAGCGGCGCAACAGATCTTCGAACATGTAGGCGCGGTAGTTGCCGATGTGCGCGTAGTTGTAGACCGTCGGCCCGCAGGTGTAGAGCCGCACGTGGTTGTCTTCCAGAGGAATCAGTTCCTCCAGCGAGCGGGACATCGTGTTGTAGATTTTGAACATGGTTTCTTTCTGTCGTCTTAAGGTCTACACGTCAAAGGTCGAAAGTCGGACGTTCGACTTTATGACATTTGACTCCTTTTCTTACGCCCTTGAGAGATATTTGCGTCCTTCGGTGTCGACTTTGATGACGTCGCCAGGGGCGATGTATTCCGGAACCTGAACGATTAGTCCGGTGGAGAGGGTGGCCGGCTTGGTGCGCGACGTGGCGGAGGCGCCCTTCATCGACGGCGGGCATTCAATAATTTCCATTTCAATGGTCGGCGGCATGCAGATCGTTAGAACCTGTCCGTCGGAAATCAGCGCAATGATTCCTTCCATATCTTCGATAAGAAAAGGAAGGGCGGCTTCAATGTCCTCTTCGAATAACTCGAACTGGTCGTAGTTTTCTAAATCCATGAAGGTGTAGCGGTTGCCTTCTTTGTAGAGGTACTGAACCTCTTTTTTGTCAAAATAGGCCTCCTGCAGTGCGTCGCCGCCTTTATAGCTTTTATCGACCTTCGCTTTGGTGGTCACATTGCGGAAACGGACGCGGTAAATCGTGTTGCCGCCGCGCGCGGTCGGCGCGCTCTGGGTGATGTTTTCGACCGTGTGCGGCACACCATCGATCTCGATCACGGACGACTTCTTCAAATCTGCTGCTTTGATCATTAGACAAACTCCGGGTTAAAAAGGGGCGCATAATCTAAACTTAGCAGAGCTTTGACGCAAGCCTGCGGGCAAACTTCGGCAGCTCAGGGTCGCGCGCACCCATCACCAGTACCGGGAGCGCTTCGGTTAAAAGAAGTTTTTCCAAGGAGGCTGAGCCTCCACCCTTTTTATTCTCTACTGGATACAGATTTTTGACGTATTTCGCCGGAACGCCCGCCGCACAGAGCTTTTCGACAAACTGCTCCGAGGTGATTTTCTTTTCCACCGTTCCGCCCGCGTAATAAACCGGCAGGATGAAGAGGTTGCCAGAGTGGGTTTTCCAATGGTTGGAAAAAACCTCGATGAATCCTTCCAAACCTTGGAAAAGCGGGGTGAATCCATGCGGACGCCAAACCGCATTGAACATCTTAAACTCGCCGGAAACCGCTTTCAGGGCCGCCGCGATTTTAATCGGGCTGTGCGCGAAGTCGTCGATCACCTTGTCGCCGATCCGTTCGAGCCGCCGCTCGATGCCTTTAAAGGTCGAAATAGCCTCTATGCATTTGGGCATGTCGAGCCCGAGCGCCTTGCACAGCGTCAGGGCGTTGTTAATATTTTCAACGTTGTGTTTTCCCGGAAGAGTCGTTGAACAGTTAAACAACTCCGGGGTTTTAACCACGACACCCGACACCTGAGACTCAAATTGAGTAAAGAGCCGGTGAAGCTCATCCAGCGAGAAGTGATCCTCGGCGATATTGGTGATGATGGCGTGTTCTGGATGAAAGCTCAGGAGCGATTTGTCGCTCTCATCCGCCTCAATGATCCAAAGATCAGATTTTCCAAAACGAACGGATGACTCGAAGTTATTGATGTCTGCGCCGCAATAGACGGTCGGATCTTTTTTCAATGTTTGGAAAATATGGCCGAGCAATCCGGTAACGGTTGATTTGCCCGCTGTGCCGGCGACGGCGATGATCTGGTTGCCTTCGCAAAGCTTCGCCAGCATTTCGGCGCGATGCAGGAGGGGGATGCCCAGTTCGTGCGCGCGAACTATGTCGGGGTTGTCGTTTTCAATGGCAGTGCTGTAGACGACGAAATCGGTCTCTTTGGTGATGCCGGAGCCATCTTGCGGAACGATGGTGATTCCCTGTTTTTCCAATGTCTGGAAAATTTCGAGCCCGATCGCGCGGTCGGAGCCGGAGACGGTCTGTCCGGCGTGCGCCGCCAGTTGCGCGACCCCGTTCATCCCGCATCCGCCGATCCCGATGAAGTGAATATTCATAGGAGGAGAGTTAACCACGAATTTACACGAATGTTCACGAATAATTACCCGTGTGCGTTACGTTTTGCGTAGTGCGGGGAGTCGCCCCATTCGTTGAAGCCAATAGTTTCGCCGATGCCGGTGATGCGGGCGGTCAGGCAGCCGCGGCACATGGATGAGTTTTCGTCGGTGCAGGGCTTGTTGTCGTAGAGTGTGTAGCTGGGGCGGAATTCCGTTTCAGTGACGTTGGGCATAATGACGTTGGCGCCGCACTTGAGGCCCATTTCACGGCCGGTGTGTTCCAGCGCCTGCAGGGCGGTGGCGGCGGCGATGTTGATGTCCTTGAGCACAATGCGCGTCACCGCGATCATTTTGAGGCCGAGGGTGAGCGCCGTTTGTTTTTGTTCGTCCGTGTAGGGCGGAATTTCTTTTCCCATCGGGGTGTCGCGGTGCGGGATGTAGGGGCCCATGCCGATCATGTCGACATCAAATTCCTTCATGAACAGGATGTCGTTGACGAGGTCTTCGCTCGTTTGGCCGGGCAATCCCATCATGACGCCGGTGCCGACCTGCCAACCGGTTTTCTTCAACAGGGCAAGGCAGTGCTTGCGCTCTTCAAGGTCGTGATCTTCCGGGTGAAGTTTTGCGTACAACTCGGGACTGGTGGTTTCAATGCGTAGCAGGTAGCGGTGCGCGCCCGCCTCGCGCCAGCGGCGGTAGGTTTCCTCCGTCTGCTCGCCGAGCGACAGCGTGATGCCTAGTTTACCGTTGGTCTTTTCCTTCACGGTTTTGACCACCCGCTCGATCATGTCGATAAATGCCGGGTCTTTTCGTTCTCCGGCCTGAATCACAGCCGAGCCGTATTCGTTTTCATACGACCAGAGTGCTTCGCGAATGATTTCCTCTTCATCCATCTGGAAGCGTTCGACGTTTTGGTTGCTCTTGCGGATGCCGCAGTAGTAGCAGTCCTTCACGCAAATGTTGCTGCACTCAATGATGCCGCGGAAATAGGCCACCTTGCCGACTTCGCGTTCTTTCACCCGATAGGCGCAGTCGTACAGAGCCTGCAGTTCTTCGGGGTCGCTGATTCCCAACAGCGCCCGGATTTCGTCCGGAGTAAGCTCTGCGCTCTGATCCACTTTTTCTAAAATTTGTTTAATCATTTTAACCTCAAATAGTCATGGCCACAAAAAACACCAAAAGTCACGAAAAGGAAACGGGTTGGAATTTTATTTTTGTGTATTTTTTTGTTTTCGTGGCAATTAAAAGTACAGGTCACGATCGCCATTTTTGATCTGTTCAATTCGCTCAAGCAGTTGGGTTTTTGGGTCGCCGTCGGGCATGCGTTCGAGCTCGCGTTCGATCTGTTTCATGCCGGACTTTCTGGTGTCGGGAGACGAGTAGTCTTCCATATATTCGAGGAAGGTCAATATGGCGTTAGGGGTGCAGAAGCGCTTCACGAAGCCGGGAATGGCGAATTCCATAAAGTGCTCGCCGGTGCGGCCGAGGCGGTAGCAACCGGTGCAGAAGCTGGGGATAAAGTCGGCCTCGCACAGCTCGCGGATGACCTGATCGAGCGAGCGGCCGTCGTTGAGGACAAACTGGCTCTTTTTGTAGGCTTCCTCATCCTCCTGCGAGTAGGCGCCGATCCCGATGTTCGACCCCGCATCAATCTGCGAAACCCCGAACTGAATGATTTCATTGCGCAGTTCGACCGACTCGCGGCAGGTGAGAATCAGCCCGGTGTAGGGCACCGCAAGGCGCAGGATGGCGACCAGTCGTTTAAAGTCGTAGTCGTTCACTTCATACGGAGGACGGTCGCACAGCTCGGTGCCGATGGCTGGCTCAATGCGCGGAAACGAAATGGTGTGCGGACCGACGTTGAATTTTTCTTCCAGATGGATGGTGTGATGGAGCAGGGCCATGGTTTCGAACTTCCAGTCGAACAGTCCCATCAGCGCGCCGATGCCGATATCGTCAATGCCCGCCTGCTGTGCGCGGTCGAGTCCGTGCAGACGCCAGAGGAAGTCGCTTTTGGGGCCGGAGGGGTGCATCTCTTTGTAGGTTGCTTGATGATAGGTCTCCTGGAAAATCTGATAGGTGCCGATGCCCGCTGATTTGACCAGCTTGAAGCCCGCTACATCCAGCGGCGCGGCATTGATGTTGACGCGCCGGATTTCGCCGTTTCCTTTTTTGATGCCGTACACCTCTTTGACTGTGTCGTGGATAAACTGTGCGCCGTATTTGGGGTGTTCGCCGTAAACGAGAATCAGCCGCTTGTGGCCGCGGTCGACCAACGCTTCGACTTCGCGGTCGAGCTCGGGGAGGGTCAGTGTTTTTCGGCTGACTTCTTTGTTGGTGCAGCGAAATCCGCAGTACTGACAGTTGTTGACGCATTCGTTGCCGATGTAAAGCGGGGCGAACAGCACGATGCGATTGCCGTAAATGCGCTTTTTCAGTTCACGCGCGCCCTCAAAGATTTCCTCCACCAGCGCCGGGTCCTCGGCATTGATCAGCACCGCCATCTCTTCGGGATCGAGCCGATTTTTATCCAGAGATTTCGCGATGATTTCCCGCACCCGTTCCGCAGACGGGTTTTTCATATTTTCCAATGTTTGGAAAATACCCTCTTCGGGGATAAAACTTTTCAGACCTGTGGTATCAATTTTCATAGTGTTCTTTCGTAGGCATCCAGCGCGGCGGGGAAAGGGGAGAGTACTCGCTTGAGAACGCCCTGAGTTTGCGCGATGCAAAGTCCGTAGTTGGTGATCGGCACGCCCGCCGCCTCGCACTTTTCGATGCGCGATAGAATTTCACGGCGGTTATGCATGCAGCCGCCGCATTGCACGACGAGACTGTATTCGCTCAGGTTGTCGGGGAAGTCGCGCCCGGCATAGACATCGATCTGCAACTCGCAACCGCAGTACTGCCGCAACCAGCGCGGGATTTTTACCCGTCCAATATCATCTTCCGCTGCGTGGTGGCTGCACGACTCGGCAATCAGCACCTTGTCGCCGTCTTTCAGCTTGTCGATGGCCGCCGCGCCAGCGGCAAACTTCGGCAGGTCGCCTTTGAGGCGCGCGAAGAGAATCGAAAAGGTGGTGCAGGGAATGTTGTTTGGGGTGTCGCCGACCATTTTTAAAACGACCTGCGAATCGCAGATCACCAGATCGGGCGGGGTTTTAAGCTGATCGAGCATATGTGTGTACTCGCGCTCCTTCACCACCAGTGCGGCGGCGTCGTTATCGAGCGCATCGCGGATGGTCGAAACCTGCGGCAGGATCAGCCGGCCCTTGGGAGCCTGCAGATCGATCGGTACGATCAGCACGGTAATGCCGCCCGGCCGCACCAGATCTCCCACCAGCGGCGGCGGCTGAATGAATTCGTCGGGGCAGACATCCAGCAGGCGGGTTTTAAGTTGAGAGAGCACGGTTTCGCGAGAAGTCAGGTCGGTCGAGTTGCAGGGCAGACAGGACGGATCGGATGAATCGGACAGATCAGCCTGGTTAGCAATTTTAATGACAGGGATGTTTTTTTCTTCTGCGCGGGCCGTCACGGCCTGCTCAAATTCTCCAAACTGATCGCCTTCGCAAATCAGCAGAATGACATCGGCGCGGTCGAATACCTTCTCCGTTTTTTCAACACGCTTTCCACCGAGCACCGTTTTGTCGTCGAGCCCGGCGGTATCGATGAAAACTACCGGGCCGATGGGGAGCAGCTCCATCGTCTTTTCAACCACATCGGTGGTGGTGCCCGGCTGTTCGGAGACAATCGAAACATCCTGACCTGTAATCAGGTTCAGGAAGCTGGACTTGCCGACATTCGTTCTGCCGAACAGAGCGATGTGCAGTCGTAAACTTTTTGGTGTCGTTTTCATTGGTTACTAATTAGGATCGGATTTTGCCACAAGAAACACAAAACAGATTCTGGTCGGGGCGGCCTATAAGCCGCCTCTTTTTTTGTGTCTTTTTGTGGCCAAGATAGTTGCATTTATTCGAGTGCTTTGTGTGTTTCGTGGTTCAATTCTCTTTGCGGTAGCCGAGAGCCATTAAATTCTGGGGCGCGAGAGTTCTTTCGACGATTTCTTTTCCCAATTCCTGTTCTAAAAATCCTCTAACGGTTAATTGATCCTGTGCTTTAACTTGTTTCACCAGTTCCGTGCAGCGGTCGTAGCCGAGTTGCGGAATGAAGGCGGTGATGATTTCGGGGCTAGCATACAGACGTTCCAGACACGTTCCTTGATCCGCCTCAATGTTTGCGGCGTGTTTGGCCAGCATGTTCGCGCCTGCGATGAGCAGGTCGATCGATTCGAGCAGGGCGTCGGCCAGTAAGGGCATAAACTCGCAGATCTGCAGTGAGCCGTGTGCAGCGCAGTCGCTGACAATGGCGTTGTTGGCTTTTACTTTGATACCGATCTGCATGACGCTTTCCAGAATGACCGGATTGACTTTGCCGGGCATGATGGATGAGCCGGCCTGCACGGCGGGCAGTTTGATTTCCCCGAGCATGGAGAGGCGGCGCAGGTCGTCGCTGATTTTGATCAGATTGACCGCGGCGGCATTCAGGATTCCGGAGACTTCGACAAAGCAGTCGGCGTTGGCGGTGGCCTCCACCATATTTTCCGCGCGGCTGAGGCCGAGCCCGGTCACTTCGCGCAGTTTTTCGACAACGAGGAAAATATAGCTGCGCGGGGCGGTCAGCCCGGTGCCGATGGCGGTGCCGCCGAGGTTGACGGTTCTGAGCCGCTCTTCGCACTTAAAGGTGCGCCAGCGGTCGCGCGCAAAGGCTTCGGCAAAAGAGGCAAACTGCGCACCAAGCGTCAGCGGCACGGCGTCGACGAGCTCGGTTTTTCCAAGGATTGGAAGATTTGCGTGCTGTTTTTCTAGTTCTTGGAAAACTCCCTGCAGCGCGGCGAAGGCAGCGCTCAGTTCGCGTACGCCGTTGATGGCGGCGACCTTCAGCGCGGTCGGGTAGGTGTCGTTGGTGGACTGGTGGAGATTAACCTCTTCGATGGGATGAGCGTTTGCTTTGCGGCCAATCAATTCATTAACTAGCATGTTTGTCGAAGTGCCAGCGCCGCCTTGGAGGGATGGCAGGGGGCAGGGAGCAGGGGGCAGGGAGCAGGCTTCGATGATTGCATCTGCGTTGGACAGGAAGCAGAGCTCTTTGTTGGTGAGGGCGCAGGCTTTCTTTACCTGAAAGTAGGCGGTCAGCAGGCGCGGGTTGACGCTTTTTCCAAGGTTTGGAAAATTATCCAGGGCACGCGCTGTATGGATTCCCCACGGGCAGTCCGCCGGGAGCTTCACTTCACCTAGAAAATCTTTTTTTATTCTCGTTTTCATTTTTTAACCACGAAACACACAAAATACACGAAAGTTAATTCGCGATTCGTTCAATTTGAACTTTGGGGTAATGGCCAAAGTTGATGATCAGGCCCAGTTTGTAGCCGGTTGCTTTCAAGTAGTTTTGAACCTGCGCCCGATGTTCATCGGTGATTTCTTTTACTGCCTTGATTTCAACAATAATTTTTCCGAAGCAGATGAAGTCGGGGATATATTTTTTTCGGAGGATTCGCCCCTTGTACTCGAGTTTAAGGGGATGCTGTGCTTCAAAGGGAATTCCTTGTTCTTCAAATTCGACTTCGAGACATTCCTGATAAACATCTTCCAGGAACCCACATCCTTTGTCCTTGTAGACCTCAAAACATGCGCCGTTGATTTTGTACCCTTCCTCCTGATGGATAATATTCATGAGTGTTTCCCTTTCGTGTATTTTGTGTATTTCGTGGTTCTATTTATCCATTTTTGCTCAGCATGGATTTGACGGAGATGCCGGGCAGGCTGCCTAGCTTGCCGGTGAGAACGCCGAGCTCGTCGGTGGAGGCATCGACGATGAGGGTGATGGCGGAGCAGGCGCGTTTTTCGTACGGCACGCCGGTGCGGGCAACGATAATTCCTCCGAACTGTCCGAGCAGTTCATTGACCGCTGTCGCATTTGCGTCGCGATTTTCAATAATAATTCCTACAAACCCCAGTCTCTTATCCATCTTCTCTCCTTCGCTGTATTTTGTAGGACAGGCTTCCCCGTTTTTCGGGGAGCCTGTGTACACGCTCCCTGCGGGAAGCGTGTCCTACAACAAAAACGCCCCGCGGCATTTCTGCGGCGGAGCGTTTTGCGGCAGGAACCACCGATGGTGCATCCTGCTTCAGTCTGTTCCGTTCGCCTAAGCTCAGGGCCGTGCCCCTTACCGCAGAAAACTCAGATCAATGTATGTGATTTTCTATTTTTTGTAAACTTCGCGTTCCTGATACCCGGTGTGCAGCAATTCGTGCGCTTTGTGGCTCATCGGTGCGCCCAGGAAGTCCTCGTAGATTTTGGTGATCATCGGGTTGTGATGCGAGCAGCGGCGTACGCTCTTCTCATCGTCCGAGTAGATTCCTGCGGTCCGTTTGGCCCGAATTTCGTCGGTCGCGCCGTGGGGCTGTCCGCCACCACCGATACATCCGCCGCGGCAGGCCATCACTTCGATAAAGTGGTAGGGCGTCTCTTTACCGGCTTTTTCGGCATCGCGGATTTCGTTGAGCAATGCTTCAACGTTACCCATCTGATGGGCGATCGCGACACGAATCTTGGTGCCTTTGATGTCGATCTCAGCGGCTTTCACGCCTTCCATTCCGCGGACGTCCATGAAGTTGACGTCTTCGAGGTCTTCTTTGGTGATGAGATAGTAGGCGGAGCGAAGCGCGGCTTCCATCACCCCTCCGGTGACTCCGAAGATGGTTCCGGCACCGGTGTATTCGCCGAGCAGGCTGTCGGCTTCTTCTTCCGGCAGGTTGGTGAAGTCGATTCCAGCCTGTTTGATCATGCGGGCCAGTTCACGGGTGGTGAGAGCCACGTCGACATCCTGGAATCCGGAGGCACCCATGGTTTCACAACGGGAGACTTCGAATTTCTTGGCGGTGCAGGGCATGATGGACACGACGAACATGTCTTTGGCTTCCACTTTCGACTGTTCGGCGTAGTAGGTTTTGGCCATGGCGCCGAGCATCTGCTGCGGGGATTTCGCCGACGAGAAGTTCGGGATGAAGTCCGTCGCATATTTCTCCATGTAGTCGGTCCACGCCGGGCAGCAGGAGGTGATCTGCGGCAGCACGCCGCCTTCGGTGAAGCGTTTCACGAACTCGGATCCTTCTTCGAGGATGGTGAGGTCGGCGCTGAAGTTGGTGTCGAAGATGGCGTCGAAGCCGAGGCGGCGCAGAGCCGAGTAGAGTTGACCGGTCATCAATGCGCCGGGTTCCATGCCGAAGGCTTCGCCGATGGCGACGCGGACGGCCGGGGCGATCTGAACGACGCAGTGCTTTTCGCCTTCTTTGAGGGCGCTCCAGACCTGTTTGGTCTGGTCATTTTCGTAGATGGCACCGACGGGGCAGTGTGCAGAGCACTGTCCGCATTTGATGCAGGGGCTTTCGTCGAGCGTAACATCGGCAGCAGGCGCGATGCGCGTGTCGTCACCGCGGCCGATGAATTCGAGAGCCCATACGCCCTGCATGTCCTGACAGACTTTGGCACAACGTCCGCATTTGATGCATTTTTCGGGGTTCAGCACGATGGATCCGGTGGTGTTATCGATCGGGATTTCGTTGACGCGCTGTTCGTAAGGCACTTCACGGATACCGAATTCTTCAGACAGGGTCTGTAGTTCGCAGTTTCCGTTGCGACCGCAGCGAAGGCAGTCGTTCGGGTGTGTTGAGAGGATTAACTCCAGCACGGTGCGTCGCACATCGACAATTTCCGCATCGTGGGTGATGACGTTCATTCCCGGCGCGACGGCTGTTGCGCAGGCACGCAGCATTTTGGGGGAGCCTTCTGCTTTGACCACGCAGATGCCGCAGGCGGCCCACGGCTCAAGGTCGTGGTGGAAGCAGAGGGTGGGGATCTTGACGCCGACCTGGTTGGCCGCATCAAGGATGGTGGTTCCCGGAGTTACAGCGACCGGGATTCCGTTAATTTTAAGTTCGATCATTTCCATGGGGGTTCTCCAGATTATTAGACGCGGTCGATGGCGGCGAACTTGCAGGTCGTGAAACACTGTCCGCATTTGATGCAGGTAGCTTGGTTGATGACGTGCAGTTTTTTCACTTCGCCCTCAATGCAGTTCACCGGGCAGACGCGGGCGCAGGCCGTACAGCCAACACACTTGTCGTTGATGGTGTAGGTGAGCAGGTTTTTGCATTTTCCGGCCGGACACTTCTTGTCGTTGATATGCGCGAGGTATTCCTCTTCGAAATATTTCATCGTGGACATGACCGGGTTGGGCGCAGTCTGCCCGAGTCCGCAGAGCGAGGCTTTGCGCATGGCGAGGGCAAGATCCTTCAGTTTCTGAAGGTCTTCCATTTCGCCTTGACCCTTGCTGATGCGGTCGAGGATGTTGTAGCAGGTGCGTCCGCCGATGCGGCAGGGGGCGCATTTTCCGCAGGATTCATCCACGGTGAATTCGAGGTAGAACTTGGTGACGTCGATCATGCAGTCATCTTCGTCCATTACGATCATTCCGCCGGAGCCCATCATCGAACCGATTGCCTGGAGGCTTTCGTAGTCGATGGGAGTGTCGAGGAAGTCGGGCGTGATGCATCCGCCGGACGGGCCGCCGGTCTGCGCAGCTTTGAACGGCTTGCCGCTGTCGATGCCGCCGCCAATATCATAAATGATTTCACGCAGCGTGGTGCCCATCGGCACTTCGATCAGCCCGGTGTTGTTGATTTTTCCGGTCAGCGCGAACACCTTGGTTCCCTTGGAGGTTGCGGTGCCGATGCTACTGAACCATTTGGATCCTTTGAGCAGGATAACCGGAATGTTGGCCCAGGTTTCGACGTTGTTGATGACGGTCGGCTTGCCCCAGAGGCCTTTGACGGCGGGGAAGGGAGGGCGTGGAACGGGCATGCCGCGTTTGCCTTCGATGGAGGCGAGCAGGGCGGTTTCTTCGCCACAGACAAAGGCGCCGGCGCCCAGGCGCAGCTCAATGTCGAAGGAGAAGTCGGTGCCGAGAATCTTTTCGCCGAGCAGGCCGTATTCTTTGGCCTGTTTGATGGCCAGATTGAGGCGGTCAATGGCCAGCGGATATTCCGCACGGATGTAGATGAAGCCTTTATCGGCGCCGATGGTGTAGCCGGCGATGGCCATGGCTTCGAGAACGGAGTGGGGGTCGCCCTCGAGGACGGAGCGGTCCATGTAGGCGCCGGGGTCACCTTCGTCGGCGTTACAGACGATGTATTTCTGGTCGGCTTTAACTGCTTTGGAGAAGCCCCATTTGGTGCCGGTCGGGAAGCCTGCGCCGCCGCGGCCGCGCAGGCCGGAGTCCTTGATTTCCTGAAGGACATCATCGGGGGTCATGTCGAACAGCGCTTTTTCGAGCGCGCCATAGCCGTCGCGGGCGATGTATTCGTCGATGATCTCCGGGTTGATGACCGCGCAGTTGCGCAGCACGATGCGGAATTGTTTGTGGTAGAAGCCGATATCCTCGCTGGCGGTTTCTGCGCCGGGCTCCTTATAGAGGAGGCGTTCGACCTTGCGGCCTTTGATGATGTGCTCGTTGATGATCTCTTTGGCGTCTTTCGGGCCGACTTTGACATAGAAGCTCTCGTCGGGAAGGATCTTCACGATGGGGCCTTCGCCGCAGAAGCCGAAGCAGCCGGTTTTAACGAGCTGCACTTCGGTGTCGATGCCGGCGGACGCAATCTCTTTTCCGAGTGCTTCGTAGAGCGCCTTGCCTTTGTTGGATTCGCAGGCGGTACCTGCGCAGACCAGAATATAGTTTTTGTATGCCATGATTATTTTTCTCCCTTTTCGATGATGTCCACCGAGGGTTTGTCAAAAATGTGGTCGCTCACCAGCGCGTTGCCCGCCAGGTGGTCGCGAACGATGCGGCGGGCGGTTTCTTCGTCGACATTGCCGTACACAACGTGCGGCATGTCGGCGGTGGCCACTTCCACGGTCGGCTCGGAGAAGCACAGTCCCATGCAGCCGGTCTGCCGGATGGAGATGTCGCTGATGCCCGCTTTATCCATTTCATCGAGAAATGCGTCGAATACGCCTTTGGCGCCAGCTGCGATTCCGCAGGTTCCCATGCCAATGGTCACCACGCCGCGTTTTCCCGCGCCGCTTTCACGCTGGGTCATCGCCTTTTTCTTTTCGTCGCGCAGTTTGCGCAGATCATCTAATGTTAATTTACTCATAGCTTGTTCCTGTCTTTTCTAAATTTTCTTCCTGGGATTCAATATAGGTTTTCATCAGCGTCAGGTTCTGTGCATCGTTGAGGTCGCCCAGCACGTCGGCCAGCATGCCGCGGGTAAGGGTGTAGCTGTCCACGTCGGTGCTGCGCACAATCTTCAGGTCGCCCGCCAGCGGCTGCGAGAGCATCATGGTGGCGGCGGATGCCACATTGCCGACCGGCGGCAGATCTACATGCTTCGCCTCGGCGCAGAACTGAATCAGCGTGCCGCGGCCTTCCTCCGAAAGGATTGTGGCCTTGCCGCCGACGGCATCGGCGGTCTGAAGCAAGAAGGGCAGACCAAGGCCGACGCGTCGGTGCGCATGCTTCTTCCCGTCGCTGTAGAACGGGTCGACTGCCTTATCCTGTGTTTCTTTGCTCATGCCGTTTCCGTTGTCCTTCACGCTGAACTCAACCTTTCCCTGCGCTTGCGTAAGGGTCAGCTCAATCTCCGTGGCGTTGGCCTCTACGGAGTTTTGAACCAGATCCATCATCAAATCGCAGAGCGTCGCGTGCATTTTATTTGCCCTTGAGCTGGTCGAGAATCTTTTTGCAGTCCTTGTTTTTTACATCGCCGAAGACTTCGCCGTTCACCGTCATCACCGGGGCCAGTCCGCAGCAGCCGATGCAGCGAACCGCTTCGACCGAAAACTCGCCGTCTTCGGTGACGGTGTTGATTCCGACGCCGAGCAGACGCTCGAATTCAAGAATCAGATCCTCGCCCCCTTTAAGGTAACAGGCGGTTCCCATGCAGACCGCAATCTGGTTGCGACCCGGCTTGGTCAGTCGGAACAGGTGATAGAACGTAATTACGCCGTAGATTTTCGCGACCGGAACATCCAGTAGCTCAGCGACTTCGAAGGCGGTTTCACGCGGGATATACCCGAAATGCGCCTGCACTCGGTGCAGAACCATAATGAGGTTGCCCGGCTTCTCTTTCCACTCTTCAATAAAGCTGATTAGTTCAGCGGTTAATTTATTATTCGACATAGCTTCCTCCAAAATTTATGCGGGCAGGGTACCCCACCTTAAATTGCTGGCAACTAAAATGTTATGCTTTTGTTACTTTAGATCGCATGTAGGTAATGTGTTTGACATTAAATGCGCCAAATGGTCTAAAAGATGTCACAAAAGTGTCATATAAATGGTTTTAAAGCGCCTATGAGGACAAATGAAGAAGTCATCAACCGGTTGTTAAAATACCGGAACGTCATGCAGAAAATGAAGGGTCTGGGCTTCGTGCGGGTCTTTTCGGATAACCTGGCCGATGCCGTCGGGGTTTCCCCGTCGCTTGTGCGCAAGGACTTTTCCATGTTCGATCTTACCGGTAACAAGCGGGGAGGCTATCAGCTGGAAGTTCTGCTTAAAAAGCTCAACGTCATTCTCGGCAAAGACAAAAAACAGAAAATCATCATTGTCGGCTGCGGAAAAATGGGCCGCGCACTGATGAACTACAACGGGTTTCCAAGGGTAGGCATCCGTGTGGTGGCCGGATTCGACAGTGAACCCGCCTTGTTGGCCCCCGATGCGCCCATTCCGATTCTGCATGTCAGTAAGATGAAAGAGTACATCGCCAAAAACGGAATTAAGCTTGCCGTGCTCACCGTGCCCGAGCCCTCCGCCCAGTCGATTCTCGACTCACTCATGAAAACCGAGATCCGCGGCGTCGTCAATTTTGCCCCCATTCCTCTAAGGGGGAGTGACACCTGCCTTATTCACAACATCAACATTGAGCAGGAGTTCGAAAAACTCTTCTACCAGATCCAGTTCGCCGACCGTGAAGAATAAAGACCGGGTTCAAACCGTCGGCATCTGTGTTTTCCAATGCTTGGAAAAGTTTGAACCACCAAATGCACACGAATGAACGCGAATTTCCAATATTTGGAACCGACTGCGTCGGGGCATCTGTTTTTTCCCCAAGGTTTGGGAAATTGATGCGTGCCAATGCAATGGGCTTCAATGCATGGGAAAACCTGTAGCGATCACAACTCGCCTTTTACATCATATGATTCCTTAGGTAATGGTGGTGTCCCTTAAGGCTGCTGTATGGGTGAATTGATGACTTGCGCATCTGCATGGCAGGAATAGAATAACTCCACAGGGTTAAAGGGGGAGGGCATCATGAAGAAAATTCTTGTGGCGGTTGATTTTTCTGAGGGAACGGGGCGGCTGGTTAATCAGGCCTTGGAATTGGGCAAAGAGTTGGGCGGTACGATCTATGTCGTTCATGTCACATCCGATGCGCTCCAAGCTGCGTATGAGTCCACGCAGTTTTATGATTTTTCTTCCGAATATATTAGCGCGTCGCCGGGCGATGTGGAAATGGCACGAACCCTGTGCGCCGAGGAATACAGGCGGGAGCACCAGTCGCTGCTGAATATTTCCGCCCGGATGCGCAAGGACGGTGTGGATGCGCGGGCAATGTTGCTGAAGGGTGATGCCGCGGAGCTGATTGTTGAAAAAGCCCGAGAGCTCGCCGTCGACATGATCGTGGTCGGCTCGCATGGGCACGGGATACTCCGCAAGATGCTGATCGGCAGTGTTACAGAAGCGGTTCTGCGCAAAGCGCTCTGCAGCGTACTGATTGTTCCGGTCACGAAACCGGTTCCCGTTCTCTAGGGTCGGCAACAGAATCTGCGGGGTTTCCTTTTTCGTTTTAATAAACTTCCAATCACCGGGCGGGTGCCATAGAGATAGCGCCATGAATTTAAAGCAAGTTATTGACGCACTGGATGCCTCGCCGCTGTATGCGCCGAGCGGCTGGGAAGAGCTGGAATGCTCTAATATTTTCGCCTCGGACCTGATCAGCGACATTTTGGTGAGTGAGGGTGATGAACAGCTTTTACTGACGTCATTAACCTCGCCTCAAGTGGTACGCACCGCCTCGCTCGTTGGAGCCAATGCGATAATTCTGGTGCATCGGCGCCAGACCCCGCCCGGCATGGAGGCGGCGGCGCGCCAGCAGGAACTGCCGTTGTTCCGTAGCACGGTGACCAAGTTCGAGGCGTGCGTCCGGCTCGGCAAGCTACTGGAGGTTTCATGAATGACGTTCCGCTCCAACTCGATGACTCCGCGCTTCGCATTCAGGAGCTGGCCTACGGACTGAAGGTGCGCGATGTGATGACCTGCAAGATTTTCGCCGTCACGCGAACGTGCACCATGCGCGACGTGCAGACCATTATGAAGAACAACGGTATCAGCGGGGTGCCGGTCGTCGACGATGCCCATGTGGTCGGCATCATTAGTATGAACGACATTATGAACGCGTTTGTCGATGGACACATGGATGATGAAGTGTCCCGGCACATGATTTCCGATGTGCAGACATTGAGCGATGAAGTTCCGGTGACCTTCGCCATGTCCGCCTTCAGCAAGCATTCATTTCGCCGGTTTCCCGTGGTGGACCATAAAAACGAGCTGGTCGGCATCATTACGCCGCGCAATATCAATCTGGCACTCATTCGCGAGTTGTCGCGTCAGCTCGACGAGCTGGAGGAGATCGGAGGGCAGATGAAGATAACCGGCGAGAACAAAGTGTTTCACAGGGTCTATCGGCTTGCCCGTTACGACTTCGAGCATGCGGGCCGCGCCTCGGCCGAGTTGAAAAAGCAACTGAAGGCGCGCGGCATTTCGCCGAAGGTGATCCGCCGCGCTGCCATTGCCAGCTACGAACTGGAAATCAATATTGTGGCCCACTCGCACGGCGGAACCTTTACCGTGCTGATTGATGACGGGCGGGTGCGCATCACCGCCAACGATTTTGGCCCCGGCATCCCCGATGTGGACGAGGCGATGACGGAAGGCTTTTCCACCGCCAACGACTGGATCCGCTCGCAGGGCTTCGGTGCCGGAATGGGACTGCCCAACGCCAAGCGCGTAGTGGACGAGTTTGAAATTCAGTCCGGTGTGGAAATGGGAACCATGGTTAAAGCGATTATCTATTTAGAAAAGGAGCGGTCCAATGAAAATTAGTGAGCTTGAATCTCTCGGTTTCAGTTGTTTACAGGATGAGTTTGAAGATGTGGATTTTGCAGGGGGCTATACCTCGGACCTGCTCAGCGATGTGATGGCTAATCTGAAAGAGGGGCAGGTGCTGATCACCATTCAGGCGCATAAAAACACCATTGCAGTCGCCTCGCTTTCTGGAGCCGCCGCCGTAATTTTCTGCCATGGCCGCGCCGCCGCCGATGATGTGGTCGCAGCCGCCGCGGCCGAAGGTATTGCATTGTTCAGCACGCCGGACAATCAGTTTGAAGCGACTGTTAAACTCGCGAAAGCACTTGGCAGGTAAACTCAATTGATAGGGTTCTGATTTTTCACCACGAAACACACAAAATACACGAAAGGATTTTTTACAATGCGTAACCGGCTTTCGTGTGGTTCGTGTATTTCGTGGTTTAAGGGGTTCCTTAAGTGAACATTGATTTCCACATTCATTCGTGCCTGTCGCCGTGCGCGGCGCTGGAGATGAGTCCGCGTGCGATTGTGGCGGGTGCGAAGGCGGCGGGGATTAACTGTATCGCGCTGACCGATCACGGATGTGTGGAAAACCTGCCCGCCTTTCACAACGCCTGCGTCGAGGCGGACATGCCGTGCCTCTACGGATTGGAAGCCACATCGGAAGAAGAGGTGCATACGCTCTGTCTATTCGATCGCCTCGAGCCCGCGCTTGAATTCGGCCGGATGATTTATGATTCCATTATGAATGTCCCCAACGATCCCGATCGGTTTGGGCAGCAGCCGATTGTGACGGTGGATGGCGAGGTGACCGGGTTTGCCGAAAAACTTCTTTTTGCGGCGACCAGTATCTCATTTTTCGACCTGGTGCCGATGGCGCTGGAGGCAGGGGCGCTCTGTATTCCGTCGCACATCGATCGCGAATATCTGGGAGCTATCTCGCAACTCGGGTTTTTGCCCGATCTGCCGTACGACGCAGTTGAAGTGACCGCTCCCAAGCCACCGCCCGGTGCGGAGCGCTGGCCGGTGGTTCGTTTTTCCGATTCGCACCACCCGATGCACATCGGGCGGCGCTTCACCAAAGTCGAAACCGAAGCCTTTACGGTTTCCGCACTACGTGAGGCGTTTCAGAAGCTACTCAAAAAGAAGTGTTAACCACGAATGCACACGAATGGGCACGAATTTCCAATGTTTGGAAAAACATCTGTGCCGCCACGCTGTGGCTTTCCAATGATTGGAAAAATATGCGTCCGTTGCAGTTCACGACGTCCAACCCTTGGAAATATGTCAGCTTTTTACCACCCGCTACGCTAGAGGAAACAGCCGAGGTATACAGAGGGGAACCCACTCTCCGACTTTCCCGGATGTTCTCTCTAATGAACGAAGTGAATGGGTGGTAAAAATTTTCAATCGGTGAATTGGGTATTATGACTGGAAGCGCTGAAGATAAAAGTTGGTCGCCAGTTCGTGGCCCATGGTGGTTTCTTCACCATGACCCGCGACAATCCGGGTTTCGGGCGGCAGCGTTTCGGCCAGTTTTTTGAGCGAGGCGGTGAGTGTACGCGCATCGCCGCCCGGCAGGTCGGTTCTGCCGCATGAGCCTTTAAAGAGGGTGTCGCCGGTAAAACAGATGCCTGCGGCCTTAAACCAATAGCAGACGCCGCCCGGTGTGTGGCCCGGCGTTTCCAATGCTTGGAAACTAAGGTCAGAAATTTTCCAAGGTTTGGAACCAACTGCGTTGGGGCACGGATTATTTATTTCGTCAGTGGGTTTTACTGGGACGGGATAATAGGGCGGAATTTGATTTTTTTCGCTGAAGGCCCATTTTTCGTCGGCGGCGTGCAGATAAACCGGGGCGGGGTGAGCGGTGTGTAGCTCATTTAGGGCGTTGATGTGGTCGGCGTGGCCGTGGGTCAGCAGAGTTGCGGCAACCGTAAGTCCGTTGGCCCGCAGGACGGCTCCGATGTCGGCGGCGTCGTAGCCGGGATCAATGATGAGGGCCTGCTTTGCTTCTCCCCAGATGACCGCGCAGTTGACCTCGAAAGGACCGACCGTGATGAGTTCAATTTCCATAACCGCCGAGAATAGGAAAAGGAAACGGGTGAGGGCGAGCTATTTGGATCGGAATGTCGGGGGGTAAGATAGACGACCATGCTTTTTATGTTCTTCAACAAAGCGTTCGACAAGGAATCGTGCCAGCCCGGCCGGGGTGTCGTTATATTCTTTGGAAACTTTTAATAAATCAGCTTTCAGTTCGCTGGACATGCGAACCTGAACAGATGCGTCTTTTTTTGGAGAAAACTGGTTTTGTCATAGCTGATTTCCTTGGGGAAAGAATAGCTATAGGCAACGTGATACAAACAACATCCGTGGTTAACTTTGGTTTACAAAGGTTTACAAAGGTTTGCTCTTGTTTGTGAGTTAGCTTCTCTGTAGAAACGACAATAAATTTATCTCTGTCTAAAAACAGGTTCCGGTATGAAAAATATTCACATAAAAAGAAGCGTCGTCTTTTCTTTCTTTGGGTGTTTGCTGTGTTTAATGTTGGCGGCAACAACCCTCGAACCCATCGACAAAGTAGTGGATTGCCAGACAATAACCGGGTTTCAGGATTTGTTGGATATCTACCTTGAAAGAAGAAGTTTAGTTCCTCCTCTGCCTCTTTCTATGTCTGCAGAACAGATTTTTTCAATGATACAAAATGAGGACTGGTCGTTTCAGGAGAATCTATGGAGCGTTGCCTCTGATGATGTTCTGTACGTTTCATCGGAAAGTACACTGGCCAAGAATTTGCCGATGCAGGTGATGATTTTTGAAGATCTTCAGAATCAGGAAATTGTCATTGCTTCCGCAACAAATTTTCAGGAACTGGCCGTGTATAAAGCTCCGTCATTCAAAGAATATTCCGAAACCGACAGTCTGGATCACTATTTGATCAGCGAGCTGTCTCCTCGCCAGATCTTACTGAATGTAGAATTGCGGGATGAGTCTTCTTTCGAATCGGATCTGGCCGTTACGCAACAGTCATTAAGCTTGATAGCTCCAGTGATGACGACGATGTCAGCGCCGCTGACTGTGGAAAACTTGACGCTGCAAATAGACGGCACACAATTGATGGTTTATGCGCCCGAAGGATTTACCAATCGAGTGGAGATTTATTCGATCCCCAGCCTTTCGTCCAGCAATTGGTCCGTTGCGGTTCAGAATTTGCAACCGGTGAGCACTAATCCGGCGGTGTGGAATATTCCGTCAGCTGTTAGAGGTTTCTTTGTCGCAGGGAATATGGACCTTGATACAGATTCTGACGGTATTTGTGACGCCCAAGAAATATATATTTACAAAACATCTCCTGATGAAGCAGACAGTGATGGCGATTTTATTCCGGACGCATGGGAGATCAATAATGGCCTAAACCCAATTTCTCTGTCTGACCAAATTGCCGATCCCGATCACGATATGCTGCCCAATGTGTATGAATATTTTCACGGGACGAATCCTCAAACCAACGACAGCCAGTCGGTAACAAAAATATACGTTAATCCGACCAATACTATTGCGACCAATACCTATGCATCAATCAAAGAAGCGTTTGCCGCTTCCGAAGCATATTCTGTGATTGAGCTGACAGAAGGCTCATACGGGGGAAGAACCAATACAGGACTGTTTTTTCCAGATCATCCTGTTATGATCATGTCAGATGGCTGGGGAACAAATCGCACGTCCATCATTGAATATACCGGTAATTTGAACGCTGACGGCCCTGCGGCATTTATGTTGGACAAGGCGCAGGACAACCGAACGATTATTCGCGGGCTGAGGTTGGAAATGAACGAGACGAGTCGATATCAGATCGGATTTTGGCTGGGGAATGGCCGCCCGTTCGAAGGCCCGGGTGCGGCTCCCTTCTTTGACGGTGTAACGTTTGAGCTGGGCACCAGCGAGGTAAACATCGGTTGTTTCTGTCGCCATGCCCATGTTGATCCGGTAATTTTCAACAACTGCGTTTTTCGAGGAACGCAGGGAGCATCCGTACCTTTGCGCGGAATTTATGCTGTGGATAGCTCGCCGCTGAAAATCGTTAACTGCACATTCCAGAACTTTTCGGCTCAACCCTATTCCTATGGCATACAGTTCGAGTCAACCTCTGGCAATATTGGCGGAGCACTTGATCCGATTTTGGTAGAGATTGCCAATACGCTCTGGGATGAATCATTTGCAGCAACCAATGCGGAATGCTTTGTCAGAAGAGAAAACGGCGTCGAATACGATGTGCAAATGTCGGACTCGATTATGCCGAAATTCCCATCATGGTTCCCGCCGGATTATGCAATCAACCTCTACATAACCAATGCGATGCTGGCTTCTGTTGGTGCGCACCAAACAACCAACTCGCCGGGTATGAATTATGCCGGAACGACGTTGACATGGTACGACTTTGAAGGACAGGAGCGTGATCTGGCTCCAGATATCGGAGCCGACGAATACGGCAATTTCAGTGCAGGCGACAGCGACCATGACGGCCTGTCCGATTTCGAAGAGGCCACCGTTTACTTCACCGACATGTACAATGCAGATACGGATGGCGATTCCATTCCTGACGGGACTGAAGTGGCTGACGGAACCTCGGCAACCAATGCGCTCAATTACATGCTGACGATTACCGGCAGCGTGACCAACCTGCTCGCAACCAACGTCTCAATGTTTGCCTGCTGCTCGCATACATCCATGGTTTGGAATGCCACTGTCTCAACCAATGTTGCCTCCGGCGAATTTGAGTTTGCCGACTACGAAATCAATGAACAAAATTCTCTGTGGGTTCAGCTGTTTTGTGATTTTAATACGAACGGAATCCCCGACAGCTCCGAGCCGCTATATCAGCAAAACGTTGTTGCCACCGGCCGCATAGTTACATGCCATTTTAGTGTAAAAGACCGCGATGGAGACGGTATTGATGATTGGAGTGAATATTATGCCAGCACCGATCCGAATGATGCGGCCGATTATATTGTCACAATTTCCGGGATTGTTTCGAACGACACGTCGTTTGCTGACCCGGTTGGTGTATCTATCGCCAGCGGGCCAATCGGAGACAACGTGCTGATCTCGACCAACGTAACGTCTACCAATGCATTTGAGTTTGCTCAGATTCATGTTGATGAGGCCGGGCCGCTTTGGGTTCATCTGTTTAACGACATGAATACCAACCAGCTTCACGACACCGGTGAATTGTCAACGCCCGACATGATGTTGACTGTGACTGGAATAGTTACTGAAGTAGAAGTAGAGCTGTCATTAGCTAACTGTGATTTTGATCAAGACGGTATCGTGGATTTCTGGGAACAGAAAAACAATCTTAGTTGGACAAATAAATCAGATGCATTTGCTGATCCGGACAATGACTGGATCGACAACATGTGGGAGTATCGTTTACAGTTTGATCCCGCAAGCTATAACACTAACAACTATGCCGTCGCAGATGCCATGCAGGCTGTGGATAGCCGTATTGCGGGAAAAGAACGGTCAGAGTCTATATTGATCTATTCAACTCAAGACCACACCTCTGGTATTTATCTGAGAAATACCAACTGTTGGGCGGCTGACATTGATTTGACAAGTTGCAGCCCTTGGAATGACGATATGGGCAAGCGAGGTGCCGGAACACTAATCAGTCCAAGACATGCAATATTTGTAAACCACCTCTGGACTCCATATCCATTTATTGTCGACGCGGGGAGTCAGGTGCGTTTTGTAGATCAAACCAATGGTGTATATACTGCGACTATTGAATCAATTCATCATATAGCCACAAATCATGCAGACCTAACAGTGGCAGTATTTGAAGAGGATGTGCCAACAAACCGATTCAGTTTTGTAAAGATTTTTCCTGACAACTTTACTAATTATTTAGGAAAAATCGACATCCACATTCCAGGGTTATGTCTTGATCAGGAAGAAAAAGCGCTGACTCACGACTTATATAGAGCTGGGACTCTTAATGAGTATGGAATGGCAAGCACAAGCTTCCGGTATCCTCAATATGGCGCTCGCACAAATTTCTATGATTTATCGGGATTAATTTCCGGTGATTCAGGAAACCCAGGATTCGTGATTCTAAATGGCGAGCCGATTCTTTTGACTTTATGGGTCGGAGGTTTTGGAGGAAGCGGCTCTTCGTTGACTTCATTTAAAAGCGAAATCAATGCTGTAATGAATCAGAACGGGGGATATTCCCTGACGGAGATAGACCTTTCTATCTATGATGAAATCCCTTTGAATTTGCGCTGACGGCTAAACCTAAAGTTATGAGAGGTAATATATGAACTGGAAAATATGTGCTATTTGTTTTTTGGTACTGACCTTCAAAATCTTTTCTTCTTCATGTATCGCCGATATAATTGTTGCCGATGCAGAGTTGATAAGTTGGGATGCCGATTCGGACATGCTTATTTCTACAGGAGGTCTAGGTGTTCAGGTGTCTGACATGGGGGGAGGGACTTATAATTTCAGCTATTATCTTATTGCTTATGAATATGGGTTATATTCCGCATCTGAAGGATTAGAATTTACTCCTCAATATGCCAATTCCCAAACACCTTTAGTTTCAAACAATGGAATCGATCCCTCTTTTAGCATTCAAAACTTTTCACTGAATGAAACTAAATATTTCGCCTATTGGGAAGATAATAGCTGGGACTCTCCAGATAACGATGATTACTACGGTTGGGTTTCTCTAACGTATACTGCGTCTGGACTGGTTGTGTCTGACAGTGCTACAGCATTGGGTGGAGGCGTTATAGTAGGGACTTACACGCAAGTTCCCGAGCCAGCAACAGTTCTTCTTTTCGGTCTTGGCGGGTTTGGCGCGTGGCTTTTGCGTCGCCAACGAAAGCAACAGGAAGTTTAATGATATGGTTACCTTTCAATTGATTTCGGTCAAAGTCGCCCTGTTTCTTACTGTGTTCTTTGCAGGCCTGTTGTTTGGGGAAACATTTAATGTTGGCTATGATGCAACCCTAACTCCCCAATTATCAGGGCCAGGAGGAACATTACCAGCTCCATCTGGACTACCTTATGTCAGTGATCTTAACCTATCTTCAGGCAATGTATTTCATGTAGATACTTGGAACACTCTTTGGATGGATAGTTATCAGAGTGGAGATTATTTTAGCTTTTCTCTTTTGGATGGAAATTCGGACAACACGATGACAATGAATGGCATCTGGTTTTCTGTACTAGGTGGTGGTAATGGGCCGGATGTTTTCCGGGTGGAAATGTGGTCCAATGGTTCTATGGTTGATTTCCGAGAGACCTTGGATGCAGGGGTTTTCGTTTGGGGAACAGACTGGTCATCATTTGACAATTCTGCTGAAATTCGGATTGTGGGCATTGGTGGAAATGAGGATCCGGCGTCAGGAGTGTTTGAAAGCTTCGGTGTGGATTTTATTTCATCAAGTTTTACTGTTGTTCCCGAGCCAGCCACGATTCTTCTTTTCGGTCTCGGCGGATTTGGCGCGTGGCTTCTACGACGTAATGGCAAATCTCAAGTTGTTTGAGAACAAATCGGTTGTTACGCCTCTAACATTGGGTGCTTTGAGTTGAGTGCAGGTTAGAATAACACAAATGTAACCCGCGCGCTCATAATTTTAACCGTTCATGGGTTGACATGGCCGGTCTGTTTCTCCATTTTACCCCACAATTTAACCGGATTTCAGAATAAGTAACTTAACAGGAGGAAAGCAACATGAGTGCACCTACAACAAACGCCAAGCTGCTCGCTTGGGTAGAAGAAGTAAAAGCGATGTGTACCCCGGACCAGGTGGTTTGGTGTGACGGATCGACCGAAGAATATGATCGCCTGATGGTCGAAATGGTCGAAAGCGGCGCTGCAATTAAACTGAATGAAGAAAAACGTCCGAACAGTTTTGCATTCAACTCCGACCCATCTGACGTGGCTCGAGTCGAGAACCGCACCTACATCGCTTCTGTAAAAGAAGAAGATGCCGGACCGACCAACAACTGGATTGATCCGAATGAACTCAAAGAGACCATGAAAGGTCTGTACGCCGGCTGCATGAAGGGCCGCACGATGTACGTCATTCCGTTTTCCATGGGCCCGGTTGGTTCTCCGATCGCTAAAAACGCCATCGAAATCACGGACTCTGGTTACGTTGTCTGTAATATGCACATCATGACCCGCGTCACCACTGACGTGCTGCGTCTGATCGAAAAAGAAGACGACTTTATCCCTTGCCTGCATTCAGTTGGCGCTCCGCTCGAGCCCGGTCAGGAAGATGTTCGCTGGCCTTGCGCTCCAATCGAAAAGAAATACATTGCTCATTTCCCGGAAGAAAACCTGATCTGGTCCTTCGGTTCCGGTTACGGCGGAAACGCGCTGCTCGGCAAAAAATGTCTCGCCCTGCGTATTGCTTCCGCAATGGCCGGCCGCGAAGGCTGGATGGCTGAGCACATGCTCATCCTCCGTTTTACCAACCCGGAAGGCAAAAAATTCCACATCGCAGCGGCGTTCCCGTCTGCCTGTGGTAAAACCAATCTGGCCATGCTTCAGTCCACCGTGCCGGGCTGGAAAGTGGAAACCATCGGTGACGATATCGCCTGGATGAAACCCGGCGCAGACGGACGCCTTTACGCGATTAATCCGGAAGCCGGATTCTTCGGTGTGGCCCCGGGTACCGCTGAGTACTCCAATCCGATGGCTCTCGCCAGCTGCGCCCGCGACGCGATCTTCACCAATGTGGTTGTCACCGAAGACAAAGACGTCTGGTGGGAAGACATGGGCGTTGAGTGCGAAGGCGGAACCGACTGGAAAAACAACCCGTGGAAACCGGGCATGAAAGACGCTGACGGCAAAAAGATCCTTGGCGCTCACCCGAACAGCCGCTTCACCGCGCGTGCCGACCATTGTCCGGTGATCTGTCCCGACTGGGAAGATCCGGCCGGTGTTCCGATCGATATCTTCGTATTCGGTGGAAAACGCACGTCCGTTATGCCGCTCGTTCACGAAGCCTTCGACTTCGAGCAGGGTGTCTACATGGGTGCAACCGCTTCTTCCGAGCCGACCGCCGCCGCCCTCGACGTTGGCGCGAAGCTTCGTTTCGATCCCTTCGCCATGACTCCGTTCATCGGCTACCACGCCGGCGACTACATGCAGCACTGGTTCGACATGGGTGAAATGCTCGGCGACAAAGCTCCGAAATGTTTCTACGTGAACTGGTTCCGTAAAACGGATGACGGCAAATGGCTGTGGCCTGGCTTCGGCGAAAACTCCCGCGTCCTTAAATGGATGTGCGACCGCGTCGAAGGCAAAGTCGGCGCCAACGAAACGCCGATTGGTATGATGCCGAAGAAAGAGGACTTCTCCTTCGAAGGTCTCGACGTCTCCGATGAAGATTGGGCTGAGTTGATGAAAGTTGACAACGCAGCCTTCTTGAAAACCGTTGAAAACGCCAAAGAGTACCTCGCTAAGTTCGGCGACAAACTCCCGGCGAAGATGACGGAACAGCTCGGTAAGCTCGAAGCTCGTCTGAAAGCCTAGTTTTCAAGGTTTGGAAGAAATTCTTCCAACCATTGGAAAATATGAAAGCGCTCCGCCTCGGCGGGGCGCCTTTTTTGTCCAGTGCATAGACGCGTGCAGATATTTTCCAATGGTTGGAAGTTTTTCAGAGGTTTCTTCCAAATGGTTAGAAGCAGGCTGAGGCTGCACCCGCTTAAGGGTTCCAAGCCTTGGAAAACACGAAAAGCGCTCTCCGAAATTTCGGAGGGCGCTTTTTTATGCAGTCGTGAGGGGTTATCGCAATCCGGCCCGGGACATTTTGTTGTAGATGCTTTTTTCGCTGATGCCAAGAGTGCGGGCGGCATGGGCCTTGTTGCCGTCACACGAGTCGAGTGTCTGTTCGATTGCCAGCTTTTCAATTTCGGCCAACGTCCTGCCGGCCAGCGATGTGGAGGCAACGATCTCGGCGGGAGAGTCAAACAGAAAGTTGAGTTGGTTGGACGGAATGGATGCTCCGGGTGAAAGTGTGAATGCACACTCAAGCACGTTTTGAAGCTCGCGCACATTGCCCGGCCAATGATATTTAAGCAGCGCATTGCGCGCGTCCGGGGTCAGTGATTTACCCTGACCGGTTTTTGCTGAAAGGTGTGCGATAAAGCGGTCGATCAGCGCTTCGATATCATCCGGACGTTCACGTAACGGCGGAATTTCGATCGGCAGTACGCTGACTCGGAAGTACAGGTCCTGACGGAATCTGCCGGTTTCACACATCCGGCGCAGGTCGCGGTTGGTGCAGGCGATTACACGTGCCGACATTTTATGGGTTTGGGTGCCGCCGACGCGTTCGAATTCGCGCTCCTGAAGAACTCGCAGGATTTTCGGTTGAAGCGAAAGCGGCATCTCGCCGATTTCGTCCATAAAAATCGTTCCATCTTTGGCAATCTCAACGCGCCCTGGTTTCTCGCAGGCAGCACCGGTAAAGGCTCCTTTTTCATGACCAAACAGCTCGGATTCAATGAGGTTGGCGGGAAGAGAGGCGATACTGGCCGACACAAACGGTTTGTCGGATAGGGCACTGATCGAGTGGATATAGCGGGCGAGGAGGGATTTGCCGGTTCCGGTCTCTCCCGTGATGAGTACGGTGGCGTCAGAGTTGGCAATCTGTCGTGCTCTCTCCAGGACATGTAAGCTTTTCGGTGAGACCCCGATCCAGCTTTCTTCTGCATCGGACTGATTCATTGAATTCCGGAAAACTTGGTTTTCAATACTGGCCCTTACGGTTTCAATCGCGTGATGGACCCGCATGACCAGTTCTTCATGGTCGATTGGTTTTCGCAGATAGTCGCTTGCGCCGGCACTCATCGAGGCAACCGCTCTGCGCACATCCTCTTCAGCGGAGATAACCAGACAAGGCATGTCTGGGAATTGATCCTTTATTGCCATAATGCCCAGAATGCCATCCATCCGCGGCAGACTTAGATCCATCAGTACGGCCGAGAACGATTCATTAATCGTTGTCAGTGCGCTTTCGCAATCGCCGCATGAAACGACGTGCATTCCGGCAGCGGAGAGTACTTTTTCTACCATAGTGGTGATGAGGTGGTCATCATCGACAACGAGTATTTTTCCTTTTTTCATTATCTGCCCCTCCAACATGTAGCCAACTGAATGTAGGTAATACAGTAGATCAACCGCAACGGGTATGCAATTTTTACTGTGTAAAATACGTTGTCAGTATTTTTTACTGTCAGCGTCAAGGCGTTCGATTTGGAAAGTAGCTGTTTCCTTATGAATTACCCAGTTTTTATCCAGCGGCACGCCTAGTGCTCTCTGTGGACCCATAATGAAACAGTTAACAAAAAGTTCATCGTTAAAATGGAAAGTGGCGCTAGTAGCGTTGCTGATTCATGCAACGGCATCTGTTTCAATGGCGGCTGGCGCCAACACAACCAGTCAGAATTCCGCACAGAACTGGGCAGCCCAAGACGATTCTTCTTCTCCTTCAGATAACGCAGGACAGCCCGGAAACTCTGAGCAGGTCATAAAGAGTGCAATAGCGAGGGCTATTGAACAGTTCCTGGATACAGACGTGAGGAACAATCCAGAGTTCGCGTCGGGTATAAATCTAGGTGAGTATGAGACTGACGAGATCATCAATTGGCTCGGCAATAAGCCGGATTTTTTATCAGAGCTACTTGCCATTGTCGTGTCTGGTAAGCTTGAGTCTTTAGACAAGTTTGAGTCTTTAGATTGGTGGCCGGTATATAAGGGATGGCGCGAATGGGCATTGGAAGATTCGGATGGCGACGGAATGACCAATGGCGACGAACTTCTGGCCCTTACAGATCCGGCTGATGACACGTCCAGTGTCATCTTAAAATTAGTCAAAACCGACGGGGCTGACCTTTTGAGCTGGGATGCTCAGTCCGGCTGCACCTATGCGGTTGAAGGTTGTGATGATCTTATGTCCGGCGAATGGACGACCCTCGCTGAAGGGCTGACCGGAGATCAGGTGATCGAGTGGAAACTTCCGGCAACTAAATCCCGTGCATACTACCGTGTCAACGTCAGCAGGTAGTCCTGTTCGGCGGACGGGCTTTTTTACTTTTTCCATTTATCTGCCCCTCCAATCATTTAGCTAACTGAATGTAATGCGGCAGATCAACGGCAACGGGCATGCAATTTTTACTGTGTTGAAATGCGCCACCTGTACTTTTTACCGCCACTGCCGAGCCGGCCGATTTTGAAAACAGCCATTTCCTTAGGAAATAACCGTTTTTCAAGCGATGGCACACCTCGTGCTTTCTATGGGACCATAATGAAACAGTTAACAAAAAGTTCATCGTTAAAATGGAAAGTGGCGCTCGTCGCGTTGCTGCTCCAGACAACGGCATCTGTTTCAATGGCCGCTGGCGCCAACACCAACACTCTGAACTCTGCACAGAACTGGACAGCCCAAACTGATAAAGTGGGACAGCCCGGAAACTCTGAGCAGGCGCTAAGGAAAGCAATCGCGAAGTCTCTTGAACGCTTCCTGGATAAAAACGTACGCAATAATCCTGAATTCGCTTCGGGTATCAATCTGGGTGAGTATGAGGTTGACGAGATAATCAACTGGATTGGCAACAAGCCGGATTTTCTACCTGAGTTTCTGTCGCATGTCGCATCTGGAAATCTTGATACGTTAGATTGGTGGCAGGCCTATGAGGGATGGCGCGAATGGGCGTTGGAGGATTCTGATAATGATGGAATGACCAATGGCGACGAACTTTTCGCGCTTACGGATCCAGATGATAACACGTCCAGTGTTACCTTAAAATTAGTCAAAACCGACGGGGCTGACCTTTTGAGCTGGGATGCTCAGTCCGGCTGCACCTATGCGGTTGAAGGTTGTGATGATCTTATGTCCGGCGAATGGACGACCCTCGCTGAAGGGCTGACCGGAGATCAGGTGATCGAGTGGAAACTTCCGGCAACTAAATCCCGTGCATACTACCGTGTCAACGTCAGCAGGTAGTCCTGTTCGGCGGACGGGCTTTTTTACTTTTTCCATTTATCTGCCCCTCCAATCATTTAGCTAACTGAATGTAATGCGGCAGATCAACGGCAACGGGCATGCAATTTTTACTGTGTTGAAATGCGCCACCTGTACTTTTTACCGCCACTGCCGAGCCGGCCGATTTTGAAAACAGCCATTTCCTTAGGAAATAACCGTTTTTCAAGCGATGGCACACCTCGTGCTTTCTATGGGACCATAATGAAACAGTTAACAAAAAGTTCATCGTTAAAATGGAAAGTGGCGCTCGTCGCGTTGCTGCTCCAGACAACGGCATCTGTTTCAATGGCGACTGGCGCGAACACAAACAGTCAGAATTCTGCAGGAAACTGGACAGCTAAATCTGATACAGCGGGCCAGCCCGGAAACTCTGAGCAGGCGACACAGAAAACACTCACGGACTCTCTTAAACAGTTCCTGAAGACAAATGTGAAGAGCAATCCAGAGTTCGCTTCGGGCATAAACCTAGGTGAGTATGAGGCTGACGAGATCATCAATTGGCTCAGCGACAACCCGGATTTTTTGACAGAGGTTCTTTCCCATGTCGAGTCTGACAGGCTTGAGTCTTTAAATTGGGGGAAGGTATATAAGGCTTGGCGCGCATGGGCATTGGAAGATTCTGATAATGATGGAATGACCAACGGCGACGAACTTCTGGCCCTTACAGATCCGGATGACGCCGCTTCCTCTCTTGTTTTAGAGTTAACTACAAGTCACGGTAAAGGTTCCGTTAAAAATTCCGACCCGACGATTGACTACGTGAGTTGGGATGCTCAGCCGGGC
This sequence comes from Kiritimatiellota bacterium, assembly GCA_014381785.1. GTDB lineage: Bacteria > Verrucomicrobiota > Kiritimatiellia > Kiritimatiellales > Tichowtungiaceae > Tichowtungia. Next base: position 29,407 of record JACNKZ010000044.1, on the reverse strand, counting down.
TGCACTTATGCGGTTGAAGCCTGTACTGATCTTCTGTCCAGCGAATGGACGGTCATCGCTGAAGGGCTGACCGAAGACCATAAAAAGACGATTGAGTTGGGACTTCCGACTGGTAATTCCCGTGTATATTACCGTCTCCAAGTCAGCAGATAATCCTGTCCGGCGGACGGGATTTTTTATTTCTTTTTCGATCCAGTACGTAATTTGGCAGATTGTGTATGGATTGTCTTGTATCCACGCCGTGGCTTGACCCGTCGGGCGGGGTGGTTTACTCTCTGCGCCTTTGGGGAAACCTCAAGTGATAAGGAATTTAGAGAAATGGCTAATACAGTTTTAATCGGGTCGCAGTGGGGCGACGAAGGCAAGGGCAAGGTCATCGACGTACTCACCGAAAAAGCCGACTGGGTGGTGCGCTATCAGGGCGGTAACAACGCCGGCCACACCGTGGAAGTGGGCGATCAGAAATACGTGTTGCACCTCGCGCCGTCGGGCATTCTTCGACCGACCGCCAAGTGCGTGATCGGCAACGGTCTGGTGGTCGATCCGATCGGTCTGGTCGATGAATTGCAGGATCTCGAAAAACGCGGGATCTCGATTGATGGCCGCCTGTTTATCAGCGACCGCGCCCATTTGGTACTCCAATACCACAAAGAGCTCGACGGCGCGAAAGAAGCCAAGCTGGCAACCGGCAAAAAGATCGGTACCACCAAGCGCGGCATCGGACCGGCCTACATCGACAAGGCCGACCGTAGCGGCCTGCGTATGGGCGATGTGCTCGAAGACGATTTTGAAGCCATGTTCCGTGAGCGCATTGAAGCCAAAAACGGCATGCTGGCCGTGCTCGGCGCGCCCGCGCTCGACGCCGATGAGCTGGTGGCTGAATACGCACCCGCTTTTGAATACCTCAAGCCGTTCATTTGCGACACGCTTCCGCTACTCAACGCCGCCATCCGCGACGAGAAACAGAATGTTCTCTTCGAAGGCGCACAGGGCGTGATGCTCGACGTCGATTTCGGTACCTATCCCTTTGTTACCTCCTCAAGTACCGGTGCGGGCGGCGTATCCGCCGGCGCGGGCGTTCCGCCGCATTCCATCGACGATGTGATCGGTATTGTGAAGGCCTACACCACCCGTGTGGGCGAGGGGCCGTTCCCGACGGAACTGTTCGACGACGACGGCAAACAGCTGGCGAAAGTCGGTAATGAATTTGGCGCCACCACCGGCCGTCCGCGCCGCTGTGGTTGGTTCGACGCGGTTGTTGCCCGTTACTCTGCCATGATTGGCGGCATTGACCACTGGGCGCTGATGAAGCTCGACGTGCTCGACGGCTTCGAGACCATCAAGGTCTGCACGCACTATGAGTGCGACGGCGAGCGCATTGACACGGTTCCGGCCAGCATCGGCAAGCTGTCGCGCTGCGTACCGGTCTACGAAGAGTTTAAGGGCTGGAACTGTCCGACCACCGGATGCACCTCCATGGAAGAGCTTCCGGAACAGGCTAAAAAATATATCAAATGGCTCGAAGAACTGACTAGTGTTCCGGTCAGCATTCTTTCCGTCGGGCCGAAGCGAGCAAGCACGATTGTCTTGGATTGACGATTGGGGTGAAACTTGAAACTCGAAATTTGAAACCTGAAATTCCAAAGCTTGAAAAAGTTCCCGAGCACGTTGCCGTCATTATGGACGGCAACGGCCGCTGGGCGAATGAACGCGGTCTGCCGCGGCTCAAGGGCCATGAAGAAGGGGCGCAGTCCGTTCTGGCTGTCCTTAAAGCCGCCAAAGAGAGCGGTGTCAACTATCTGACGCTCTATGCCTTCAGCACTGAAAACTGGAACCGCCCTAAAGACGAAGTTGACGGGTTAATGACGCTGCTGGCCACGTTTATGCAGAAGCACGCCCGGGAGCTTTTAAAAAATAAAATCCGGCTGCGGGTGATGGGCGAGGTGGATCGTTTGCCGAAAGCGGTTCAGGCAGGGCTTATCAAACTGATGAAGCAGTCCGAGAAGGGCTACGAGCGCACACTGATCGTCGCGCTAAGCTATGGCAGTCGCAAGGAAATCGCGGAATCAGCTAAGGCCATTGCCCGTAAGGCGGCGGCCGGGGAGCTTGATCCGGAAACAGTGACGGAAGAGACGGTGGCGCAACATTTGTATCTGCCGGACGTGCCCGATCCCGAACTGATGATTCGGACGAGCGGGGAACTCCGCTTGAGTAATTTTTTACTTTGGCAGCTATCGTATGCTGAGCTGTATGTTACGGAGACCTATTGGCCCGACTTTCGTGAGAAAGAATTTTTCCAGGCACTGGAAAGTTTTGGGAAACGAGGCCGACGTTTTGGCGGGGTTGTGACGCAATAAAGGAACTTTATGGATAAAAAACGGATTATTTTGGGGCTGAGTATTGCCGCAGTGATTATGACGGCAGTGATGTTTGTTCCCGCCGGAAATCCCATTGCTCTGCTGGTGCTGTTGGCGATTTGCGGTCTGGCCATGCATGAAATTTACGCATTGATGGCGATGGGCGATATGCCCGCATCCAAAAAGATGGGAATGATCAGCGGGCTTGTATTTGTTGCGATGACGTGGTGGGTTTCCCTTCAACAACCTCGGAGCGATGAGCCGCTGTGGGCTCTGTTGCTACTTATTCTGATTGTGAATTTTTTCCGCCTACTGACTGATCATTCAGATGCGCGTCTGGCGATTCGTAATGCGCTCGGAACCCTGTTCGGCTTTGTTTATGTCGCTTTTTTCTGGAGCTTTTTTGTGCGGCTCTATCTGGCGGGTGATCCCGCTCAACCCGTGCGAGTTGCATTCTATCTTCTGCTGGCGGTCAAGTGGGGTGATGCCGGGGCGTACTTTGTCGGCTCCAAATTCGGAAAACATCGTTTGGCCCCGGCCATTTCACCAAAGAAAAGCTGGGAAGGGCTGTTCGGTGGTATTCTCTTTTCCTGTGTCGTTGGAGTCACTTGGTGGGTTCTCAATGACGGCATGCTCGGCCCGTATAATTTCCCGTTCTATCACACACTGATTCTGGGCGTTGTGCTTCCAATCATTGGAACCCTCGGCGATCTGGTCGAATCGCTCTTTAAGCGGGCAGTTAATGTGAAAGATTCCGGCGCAATTGCGCACGGCATGGGCGGGATGCTCGACATGATCGACAGTCTGCTGTTTACCGCACCCTTCATGTATATCTACATTCAGCTTTTCTTAAACTAGGTTTCCTATGCTCGACTTGCTTCATTCCGCCTGGACGGTAACGTACAGTGTTTTTCTTGCGCTGTTTCTGTTTGGAATCACCGTGTTTGTCCATGAGTTCGGCCACTTTATTGTCGCCCGCAAAAACGGCTTAAAGGTCCTTATATTCTCTATAGGCTTCGGAAAAGCCATCTGGCAATGCGAGAAAGACGGCATCGTCTATAAAATCGGTTGGATCCCGTTTGGCGGCTACGTTTCACTGCCCCAACTCGATCCGGAAGGCATGGAGCGCATTCAGGGTGGAGAGCATGTGGCGTTTCCTCCGGTTTCGCCGTGGAAAAAAATCGCCGTCGCAGTGTGCGGCCCCGTCGGAAATATACTTTTCGCGGTGGTGCTGGCCTGGATCATTTTTCTCGGTTCGGATCAGCCGATTCTGGAAGATACGGCCGCCGTGGTCGGACTGGTTGATGAAAGCTCGGCGGCGTATGCGGCCGGGGTGCGTCCCGGCGACACCGTCATCGCGGTAAATGGTAAGTCGGTCCAATCCTGGTACGATTTTATGGTGGAAAGCCTTCTCGGTGAAACCGAGAACAACGTGGACCTCACTCTACTTACATCGAATGCAACGAAAACCGTTCAAGTAGAAGTTGCCGATGACGTTGAACAGACCGGGCAGATCGTGAGCGGCGTCGATCAGGCCATTCCCTGCCTGATTGGAACCGTAACCCCAGAGTCGCCGGCGGATCGTGCGGGACTGCTTGCCGATGACATTATTGTTCAGTTTGAAGGAGCTCAGATTATCGGTTGGTATCAGTTTGTCGAAGCGGTTCAGGGTGCGCCTCGCAAAGAAGTGTCCATTGTTGTGGAGCGGGACGGTCGGAATATTCCGCTGTTCCTTACCCCGGAGTACAACGAAGAATATGACCGGGTCATGATCGGGGTGAGTCTGGGTAGTTTCCGGGTTCGCCCAATGGATCAGCTCAAAAGTGATGCATCCATGATCAGCCGGGTTCTAAAGGGGCTGATCACTCCGTCCGAGTCAGGCAAAGTGGCAAAGAATCTGCAGGGCCCGGTGGGAATTTTAGGCATGCTGATGATGGCGATTAAAGCCGGGCTGTGGACGACCCTCGGGCTGATTCGACTGATCAATATTAACTTGGCTTTGTTGAACCTGCTACCGATCCCAGTGCTCGACGGCGGACATATTCTGTTTGCTCTGTGGGAGGGAATCACCCGCCGCAAGGTGAACGCAAAGGTTCAGGCGGTTTTGATCAACCTCTGCGCGATTTTGCTGATCGGCGCCATGCTTCTTGTCACCCTCAACGACATCGATCGCAAATTCCAGTTTAAGAAATTTTTTGGCAACCTGATCTCCGGTCAGACGGAGCAGGTGGATGAGCCCGCTCCGATTGAAGAGGAGTGAGAATGGATCGGTTCCGCAAACACAGCATGTTTACCGGGATGCCGAAAGGACGGGTCATCGGTTTTCTGGCGCTGATGGGGTTTGTGCTGTTTATCGCCTTCCGGATTTTAACCCCGCCGACCGAAGTGGTTCAGCGGATCAGCGCGCCGGATGGAAGCCGTGAGGCGCGGTTGCAGCACGTTTTCTATTATTCTGATCCGGGCTATAAAATCTCCACCCGCACCCGCCGCTTCTGGCACACGCAGCTTTATCTGCCGGAATATAAAGGTGACAGCGCAGAGCAGCGCAAGGCGGCGATTCGCTGGAGCGCCGACTCCAAAGAGCTCTTTTTTGAAATCAATGGCACGCCGGTCTGGAGTGAAAGCTTTTAGACGCCGTCGTTCGGTCTAAGGGAATGGTGGAAGTCTGGATCAATGAGTTTGTGACCATGATTTGGGTGAGGAATCTGTTGCATGCGGTATCTGACCGCAAAGTACCCCGGCAATCCAATAATCCGGTATTCCCTTATTCCGCGTCCATCAGGACGCTATTCGTCCAGGCTCAGGTCACCGTGGATCCGGATCATTCCGTTATCATCCGATACCCGAAGATCCTTGCCGGGAAAGGCCGCCGGAAGCTTTTTTTCCAAGGTTTGGAAAACCTGTGCTTTAATCTTCGCGCGTACATCTGCCGGCACATTTTTGAGCGTTGAAATTCGTATTTCCACCGTGTAGCCCGGGCCGTATTCCGAACCAATCCCGGCGGAGAAGGCCGCGCCGACATTAAACAGACCGTCCTGCTCCGGATTGGAGGTGGTGCCTTCTTCCGGACGGGAAGGGTGCAATGGCCACTGTTCGTCGTATTGCGCCTCCAGCTCGCGGTCGATCTCATCGAACACGCCCTTGAGCGTTTTTTCCCATTCCATGGCTTTGTGATGTCTCATGACGTGTTATCTCTCGCTCGTTCACTTCGTTCTCTTAAGTCGCAAAGTATTCGGATTTCACTTTGCGAGAGTAATTTATTAAATTAGTGAGTGCCTATGCAATAGTCTAAGCGGCTATCGGGCGTTGCGCATGGCGCGGCGGGCTTCCATGTCAGCGGTTTTCTTTTTGAGGGTCTCGCGCTTGTCGACCGCGTCTTTCCCTTTGCACAGCGCGATCTTCACTTTGATCATGCCTTTTTTGAGGTAGATCTTGAGCGGAATAAGGGTGAGGCCCTTTTCGTTGATTTTACTCTCAAGGCGCAGGATTTCGCTTTTGTGCATTAGCAGGCGGCGCGGGCGGGTCGGTTCGTGGTTGGAGATATTGCCGTGGTCGTAGGGCTGGATGGTCATCTGCAGCAGCTCCGCCTGTCCGTCTTTAACCTGAACGTAGGCTTCATCAATTCGCACGTGGCCCTGCCGGATCGATTTCACTTCGGTGCCGCGCAGTTCGATACCGGCCTCGAGATCATCCAGCACATGAAAATCCCGACGGGCCTTGCGGTTGGTGGCCATTACGCCGGATGTGCTGCCGGATTTTTTTTTCTTCGAGCTCATAGGATGATTGAAACACAGAATGTTTGAGTGGGGATATAAAAAAAGAACGGCCGGTAGGGCCGTTCCTTTCGCGGACAAGTCCGGGTGGTCTTAGAGGATCACGGAGGGGCCGTCTTCTTTAGGAGCATCAAAGTTGCCAAAGATATCGCTCGGCGGCTCGACGCCCATTTCAACGGTCAGCTTGCCTTCGACAATTTCCTTGAGAACGATGTCGTGGTTGTCCTGTTCCGGATGGTCGGGTTTAACCATCGGGCGGGCGCCGTGGTTGAGCTGGCGGGTGCGGTACGAAACCAGATTAACCAGTGTTGGCACGTTGCCGATTTTCTCTTGGGCTTTGGTCAGATATTCAAAGTTCATAAAATAGATCCCCTTCTCAAAGGTGTAAAAGCGTGGGACTATACGGTTTAGGGCAGAGCGAGTCAACACGGGGAACTGGAATAATGGGGTAAAGGAATTGCGGGTTAATGGGGCGAAAATTAGTACTCCATCACTCCCGTATTCCAGCACTCCACTGAAAAGCCCCGATCGCATCCGCAATCGGGGCTTTTCAGGCTTAGGCGCCGAACGGCTTACATCATGCCGCCCATTCCACCCATGCCGCCCATATCAGGCATGGCAGGAGCGTCCTTTGCCGGCAGATCAGTGATCATGCATTCGGTGGTCAGAAGCAGGCCGGCGATGCTGGCTGCATTCTGCAGAGCCGAACGGGTCACTTTGGTCGGGTCAATGATGCCGGCCGCAACCATATCGACGTATTCGCCGGTGGCCACGTTGTAACCCCAGGTCTGCTTGGCTTTTTTCACTTCCTGCACAACGATCGCGCCTTCAATACCGGCGTTGCTGACCAGCTGACGAAGCGGAGCTTCGCAGGCTTTCCGAACAATGTCGGCGCCGACGGCTTCGTCGCCTTCGAGCACGAGCTTATCGAGAGCTTTCTGAGCGCGAATGAGGGCAACGCCTCCGCCGGGAACAATCCCTTCGGCTGCTGCCGCACGGGTGGCGTGCAGTGCGTCCTCAACGCGGTCTTTTTTCTCTTTCATTTCGGACTCAGTCGCTGCGCCGATGTTCAGGACGGCGACACCGCCGCTGAGTTTGGCCTGACGTTCCTGAAGTTTTTCACGGTCGTAGTCCGACGTGGTTTCCTGAGCCTGACGTTTGATCTGCTCAACGCGGGCGTTGATGTCGACCTTTTTGCCAGCCCCGTCGACGATGACGGTTTCATCTTTGCCTACGGTGACGCGTTTAGCGGAACCGAGGTCATCGAGCGTTACGCTTTCGAGCGTGATGCCGAGATCTTCGGTGATGAACTTACCATTGGTGAGAATGGCAATATCTTCCATCATCGCTTTGCGGCGATCGCCGAAGCCGGGGGCTTTCACGGCGCAGACGTTGAGGGTTCCGCGCAGTTTGTTTACTACGAGGGTCGCAAGCGCTTCGCCTTCGATATCTTCCGCGATGATCATCAGCGGTTTGCCGGTTTTCGCCACGTTCTGGAGCAGCGGGAGCATGTCCTGCAGGTTGGAGATCTTTTTCTCGAACAGGAGAATGTAGGGATCTTCCATCACCACTTCCATTGCTTCGGCGTCGGTCACGAAGTAGGGGGAGAGGTAGCCTTTATCGAAGAGCATGCCTTCTTTAACTTCCAGGCTGGTTTCGATCGACTTTGACTCTTCGATGGTGATCGGTCCTTCTTCGCCAACTGCAGCCATTGCTTCCGCAATGATTCGTCCGATTTCTTCGTCGCCGTTGGCGGAAATGGTTCCGACCTGCGCGATTTCATCGTTGGACTTCACTTTTTTGCTCAGCTTTTCGAGGGCCTTGACCAGCTCGATGGTCGCTTTATCGATACCGCGTTTGAGGCTCATCGGGTTGGCGCCGGCGGTAACGTTCTTGATGCCTTCGCGATAGATCGCTTCGGCCAGAACGGTCGCGGTCGTGGTTCCATCACCGGCGATATCGCTGGTTTTGCTGGCGACTTCGCGAACCATCTGCGCGCCCATGTTTTCAAAGGGATCGTCGAGTTCAATTTCTTTAGCAACCGACACACCGTCTTTGGTGACCGTTGGGGAGCCGTATTTTTTGTCGATGATCACGTTGCGGCCTTTCGGGCCGAGGGTCACTGCGACCGCTTTTGTCAGCTTTTCAACGCCCTTGAGCATTGCGTCGCGGGCCTCTACATCAAATTTCATTTGTTTAGCCATAATTTATATCTCCTTAAAAGTTAGAGGGGTTAGCCGATCACAGCGAGAATGTCTTCTTCGCGCATGATTTGATATTCCTTGCCGCCCATTTTGACTTCGGTTCCGCCGTATTTCGGCATCAGAACCACATCGCCTTTTTTGACGTTGAAGGGCACTTTCTTGCCATCGTCATCCAGCTTGCCGGTTCCGAGCGCAACAACCACGCCTTCCTGCGGCTTCTCTTTTGCGGTGTCAGGAATAATGATTCCGCCTTTTTTCACTTCCGATTCCTTCATCGGTTCGACCAGCACACGGTCACCTAATGGTTTAATCTTCATTGCTTCTCCTTCTTGGGGTTTATCTCTTACAGCAGAGCCTCTCTGCCGCATTAGTTTAAATGCATTTAAGCAGGAGAGAATTTTACAAAATCATTATCGGCAAAATCATAGGAAGCCATTGGCTGTTAAAAATGATTCTGCTGTCCATCATTCTGTAAATTCTCTTCTTCTACGGTTCTACTTGTCATCGTCCATTTTGTAGTCGGCATCAATCACGTCGCCATCGGCCTGTTTTTCACCGTCCGGTTCTTCAGCGGCAGGGGCCTCTTGCGGAGCTTCCTGCTGGGCTTTGGCGTACATTTCCGTAGCGGCGGCCTGCATGGCTTCGTTCAGTTTTTCCATCGCCGACTTGATCTGCTCGTCGTCATCGGCCTTCAGCGCTTCTTTGACCGGCTCGATCGCGGCTTCAGCTTCCGCCTTTTTCGCGTCGTCGAGTTTGTCGCCGTTTTCCTTGATGAACTTCTCGGTCTGGAAGACCGCCTGGTCGGCCTGATTGCGCAGATCGATTTTTTCTTTCGCCTGCTCGTCTTCGGCGGCGTGGGCTTCGGCATCCTTCACCATCCGTTCGACTTCGTCGTCGGATAGACCGCTGGAAGCCGTAATGGTGATGTGCTGCTCTTTGCCGGTGCCGAGATCCTTGGCTTTCACGCTCAGGATGCCGTTGGCGTCGATATCGAAGGTCACTTCAACCTGCGGCACACCGCGCGGCGCTGGCGGGATGCCGTCGAGCTGGAAGTGTCCGATGGTTTTGTTGTCTTTGGACATTTTGCGCTCACCTTGCAGCACGTGGATATCCACGGCGGGCTGGTTGTCGGCTGCCGTCGAGAACACCTCGCTCTTTTTGGTCGGGATGGTGGTGTTGCGTTCGATCAGCGGGGTGGAGATGCCGCCGAGCGTTTCGATACCGAGGCTCAGCGGGGTGACGTCGAGCAGAACCACGTTCTGGTTCACGTCGCCGGAGAGAATTCCGCCCTGAATGGCGGCGCCGGCGGCAACCACTTCGTCCGGGTTCACACCCTTGTGCGGCTCCTGTCCGAAATACTCTTTAACGATTTCCTGAACGCGCGGAATACGGGTCGATCCGCCGACCAGAATCACTTCATGGATATCGCCGGAGGAAACTTTGGCATCGCGCATACAGTCCTGAACCGGTTTCTTCGTGCGATCGACGAGGCTGTCGACCAGCTGCTCGAATTTGGCGCGGCTCAGCGCAACATTCATATGTTTCGGGCCGGAGGCGTCCGCGGTGATGAACGGCAGGTTGATGTCGGTGCTCTGCGAGCTGGACAGTTCGCATTTCGCTTTTTCAGCGGCTTCTTTCAGACGCTGCAACGCCATCGGGTCTTTGGACAGATCGACGCCCTGTTCTTTTTTGAACTCTTCAACGAGCCAGTCAATCACCGCCTGGTCAAAGTCGTCTCCGCCGAGGTGACCATCACCGTTGGATGCGTTCACTTCGAAGAAGCCGTTGTCAATATCGAGGATCGAGACGTCGAAGGTTCCGCCCCCGAGGTCGTAGACCACCACTTTTTCCTCGTTGGTCTTGTCGAGACCGTAGGCGAGGGTGGCGGCGGTCGGCTCGTTGACAATGCGCAGCACGTCGAGGCCGGCGATTTTGCCGGCGTCTTTGGTGGCCTGACGCTGAGAGTCGTTAAAGTAGGCCGGGACGGTGATCACGGCCTGTGTGATCGTTTCGCCGAGATAGGCTTCCGCATCCGCTTTCATTTTCTGCAGGATCATCGCGGAGACTTCCGGCGGGGCGTAGGTTTTGCCGTTTACTTCGATGTGGGCGTCGCCATTTTTGGCTTTAATTACCTTATAGGGAACGAGGTGGATTTCGTGTTCAACCTCATTGAACTTGCGTCCCATGAACCGCTTCACCGAGAAGATCGTATTGGCCGAGTTGGTCACGGCCTGACGTTTCGCGGCCTGACCGACCAGACGCTCGCCGCCTTTAGTAAATGCCACCACCGACGGAGTGGTGCGACCGCCCTCGGCGTTCGGGATCACAGTGGACTCGCCACCTTCCATAATCGCCATACAGGAGTTGGTGGTCCCTAGGTCGATTCCTAAAACTTTTGATTTCGCAGCCATTTTCTATTCCTTTCGTTTATAAATCCGTTTTCGACGCATTTCGGTCGAATTACGCCTTCTAATAGCACGACCCGTGCCGCTTTAGTGGTTGGTTGTTGTTAGTTGTTAATCGATAGTAGTTTATAAAATATTCGTTTTAAATTTATACCGCAACATGCGGCACTTTATGACCCGGTCTGTCCCACTCACCCCAACCTGTGCGACAAAATGGCGCACTTTCCCAAAAGTAGGACAGGCATCCTGCCTGTCTGCCCGCGCATTGCGTACGGAGAAATATTTTTAACCACGAATGAACACGGATGGGACAATTTTTAGCCGCGAAAGAACGCAAAAAACGCAGAGGTTCCAATGTGTGGAAACTTAGCGTTTTGTTAAGAGGAGGTTTTTGGTCTGTCAGCTGGTTGCGTTCGATGCCTTGCCGCGCACAGGCCGAGCCGATTAAGGCTCGCGCCTGCTCGCCGGACTCATATTCTGTAATACACCACGACACGATACAGCGGCTGAAAATATCGATGACCACATACAGGTCGTAGAAGATCCAGCTCTTCGGCCCTTTAATCTTGGTGATGTCCCAGCTCCAGACCTGATTGGGCCCGGTCGCCAGAAGCTCCGGCTTCTGATAGACGGGGTGCTCCCGCTCATGCCGCCGTTGCCGAACCTGCTTCTCCGCCTTTAAAATGCGGTACATCGTGCGTTGCGAGCAGAGATATTTACCCTCATCAAGCAGCTTGGCATGAACGCTCGGAACCGCTTCGTCCTGGAACTTCTCGCTATTGAGCAGGCTCAGCACCCCGGCGCGTTCAGCGTCCGAGAGCTTTCGCGGAGGCCGTCGCCGATCCGGCTCCTTTGGTGTTCGGGAGCGATACCAGCTTGAACGACTAATCCCCAAGAGTCTGCACAACTCCTTGACCGTAAACTCATCCTCATTGCGTTGGGCAACAGCCATCAGCTCTTCCCTCCGTTCCCGTCGCCCGGGGGCATCAAGTCCAAGATGCGAAAGGCTTTTTTTGGAGCTCAAGCATCGCGTCTTGCCGCTCAACCTTCAACCTTCAGCTTTAAGCGCTTGTTTTCGCGCTGGAGTTTCGCCAGCTCATTACGCATTGCCTTTTTGTCCTGTTCCGGTGTGAACCCTTTGTCAGCCATCGTATCCCTCCACGTTTTCCATTTGATGATCGTGGAATGATACAGACCTTCGCGCCGAAGTAAGGCACCAAGTTCGCCGCGCTTACACGCATCGGCCTGTTCAAGAATACGAAGCTTGTACGCCTCGCTATGTCTGCGTTTACGACCCACCGCCGGCACTTCAGCCGAGCGGCTCGCCGCCTCCGGGCCCATGGCCCCGGAGGCATCCTGTTTCACTTGTTCCATTTATTTCTCCTATGCGCCCTTTGTGTTTCACTTTCGTGTCTCACTTTCATTGGCACATAGGGGGTCTGGAAAAGTTTAATTTTATTTAACGCCGGTGGCGTCATAAATTTCCAATGCTTGGAAAAACAGATGTGCCGCCACGCCCTGCCCGCAGTGCTACCCGCCTACAGCGTTACACGCAGTGTTTCGGGCAGGCAGCGTTGCAGGCGGGTGTGGCTTTGGAAACTCAGCCGAGCGCGGCGAGGATGTCGTCGAGCCAGGCCTCTTTTTTATCCTGCATCATCGGGCTGGGATGGGCGGTCAGGATGGGGTTGCTCTCCGCGGGCACGGTGACAATGTGTTCGCCTTCAATGCAGTCGAGACACTGCTTCGCCAGCGGGATGAGCCCGGCGTCCTGACCCCAGCCGAGGATGAAGGGGGCCCCGGGTTTCCGTTTAAGCATCTGCTCGCGCTCATTTTTCCGAACCGTGGAAAAAAGGCTGTGCGCTTCGCCTCCGAAAATACCGTCGAGCGCCTTGGTGCGGGCGATAAAGCTGGTGCTTTTCGGATCGCGGATGTCGGAAATGTTCAGGATGCGGATGTGACTCCACTGTTTGGAAACCATGATGCGCATCAGTTGGTATTGCGTGTTGTCCGGCTGCGTCAGCACGAGCGGTTTTTTAAAGTGTTCCGGCAGGGGCATGGTGAGCAGACTGTCCGTGTCGCCCTTTTCTATCGGGCGCGACGAGCCGGGGTTCATCATGATGACTACGGCATCGGGCAGGCTTTGAACCATACCTTGCAAGGTATGGTTTCCTTTCAGTCCACTGAACAGGTTGGCGGGTTCGCTACCCGCACCGACGGCTTCGCGCGGCAGGGAGGTGATTTCCAGCATGCTGCGGCAGAGCAGGGGCTCCGTGCCCGCCACGTTCAGCCGATAAAAATGGCCGTAGCAGCGGAGTGTTTTTTTCAGTTCAGCGGCATAGATAAAATTCATGTCCGGATTTAAGCACTCCCTGTTCTCAATCTTAATCCTAATCTTAATCTTAATCTGGCGGGCGGATCTTCGGCGCGATAGACTGCGCATATGAAAGCGGATTTAAACGAGTGGGGCTTCCCCATGGATCGCATGTTCCTCGCGGCCGGGCCGTGCAGCGCGGAGAGCCGCGAGCAGGTTCTAGAATCCGCCAAAGCGCTGGCTTCGGGCGGGGTGAGTTTTCTGCGCGCGGGCATCTGGAAGCCGCGCACCCGTCCCGGTTCCTTTGAAGGCGTCGGCTTGAAAGGGCTGGCGTGGATGGATCAGGCCCGTGCGGAAACCGGGCTGAAGATCGGAACGGAAGTGGCCGAGCCCGCTCATGTGGAGGCCTGTCTGGAATATGGTCTGGATATTCTTTGGGTCGGTGCGCGAACCGCCACGAACCCGTTTTCTGTTCAAGCCATTGCCGACGCGCTGCGCGGAACCGATATTCCGGTTCTGGTGAAAAATCCGATGAATGCCGATGTCGGCCTCTGGATGGGGGCCATCGAACGGCTTGCCAATGCCGGGATCACCCGGCTGGGCGCGATTCATCGCGGGTTCAGTTCCGAGCTCGAGACGCGCTATCGCAACGCCCCGAACTGGAAGGCGCCGATTGAGCTGAAACGGCGCATGCCGGAGCTGCCGATGATCTGCGATCCCAGCCATATTTGCGGCAAGCGTGAGTTGATCCCCGCCATTGCGCAGGAGGCGCTGGATCTGCTGTTCGACGGGTTGATGCTCGAAGTTCATCCCGATCCGACGGTCGCCCTGAGCGATGCCGAACAACAGCTCACTCCGCAGCAGTTTTTCGATTTGATTGCAGACCTCAAGCTTTCGCACGAGCAGAGCGACAGCGCCGCCTTCGCCAGCCGCATAAGCGAGTTGCGCGAGACCGTTGACGGGCTCGATAGCCAGCTTCTTCACGTGCTCAGTCAGCGCATGGAGGTCGTTCGCAAAATGGGTGCGCTTAAAATGGAACAGAACGTATCCACCTTCCAGCCGCATCGCTGGCAGGAAATTGTTGATGACCGCGTCGCCAAGGGCGCCGGAATGGACCTCTCCGAGAGTTTTGTTCTGCAACTGATGCAGTCCATTCATGAAGAGGCCATCCGTCAGCAGGAAATCCGCCGTGTCGCCGGCGCGGAGTAATCCTGCTTTTCGAATGGTTGGAACATCGCGGGCGGCTATTTTGCGCTGCCGAGCTCCTGCGGATCCGGAATGCAGAGCGGTTCGATGCCCCAGATTTTTTCGGCGTATTCCCCGATCGTGCGGTCGGAGGAGAACCAGCCCATACGTGCGACGTTGAGGATCGCTTTTTCGGCCCAGGCATCTTTGTCGCGGAAGAGGGCTTCCACTTTTTCCTGCGCTTCGACGTAGAGGCGGTAGTCCGCCATGTAGAAGAAGGGGTCGCCGTGGCGGGTGAGCTCGTCAAACAGATCCATGAACAGCGCGGGTTGGGTGGGGTCGAAAGCGTTCACGCGAATCGCTTCGAGCACTTTCTGCAGCTCGGGGTCGTTGTCGTAGTAGGTCCACGGGTTGTAGCCGTCCAGCGCCAGTTTGCTTAATTCCTCTTCGCGGTGACCGAAGATGAAGATGTTCTCTTCACCGACATGCTGAGCGATTTCGATGTTGGCTCCGTCCCACGTTCCGATGGTGAGCGCGCCGTTGAGCGACAGCTTCATGTTTCCGGTTCCCGATGCTTCTTTGCCTGCGGTGGAAATCTGCTCGGAGAGGTCGGCGGCCGGGATGATTTTCTCGGCCAGCGAGACGTCGTAATCCGGCAGGAAAGCCACCTTGAGGCGACCGGCCACAGCGGGGTCGTGGTTGACGACGGACGCCACGCTATTGATCAGCTTGATCAGACGCTTGGCCAGATGGTAGCCCGGCGCGGCTTTGGCGGCGAAAATGAAGGTGCGCGGCAGAATGTCCGCTTTCGGGTCGGCTTTGATTCGCTGGTAGAGCGTGATGAGGTACATGGTGCTCAGTAGCTGTCGTTTGTACATGTGAAGTCGTTTCACCTGCACGTCGAAGAGGGACTCGGGGTGCACCGGAATGTGAAGCTCATTCTCGATCAGTTTGGAGAGAGCTTGTTT
Source organism: Kiritimatiellota bacterium (assembly GCA_014381785.1). Lineage (GTDB taxonomy): Bacteria > Verrucomicrobiota > Kiritimatiellia > Kiritimatiellales > Tichowtungiaceae > Tichowtungia. The sequence continues at coordinate 14,204 of JACNKZ010000044.1, read as the reverse complement.
ATTTCTGTGCTTGATCGCCATGAACTCCTTCTGGAATTTTTTGTCTTTGGCGAACGGTTCCAGTTTGGTGAGCTCTTCGAGGTTGCGCTCCCAGCCGTGGCCGATCTTGCTGGTGATCAGTTCAGAAAGTTCCGGGTTGCATTTTAACAGCCAGCGGCGGTGTGTGATGCCGTTGGTGATGTTGATGAACTTGTCGGGATAGATTTCGTTGAACTCCGGCATAACGCGTTCGCGCAACAGTTTGGAGTGCAGGCCGGCCACGCCGTTGACTTTGTGGCTGCCGACGACCGCGAGGTTGGCCATGCGCACATTGCGGTGGCCGTTTTCGCCGATGATCGAAACGTTTTCAATCAGTTCGCTGTTGCCTGGATGGCTCATTTCAACGCGCTGGAGGAAGCGGTGGTTGATTTCGTAGATGATCTGCATGTGGCGCGGCAGAACGCGGTTCATCAGGTCGACCGGCCAGGTTTCGAGCGCTTCGGGCAGGAGGGTGTGGTTGGTGTAGGCGCAGGTTTTGGTGGTGATTTCCCACGCCTTTTCCCACGGCAGTTCATATTCGTCGCAGAAGATACGCATCAGCTCGGCCACGGCCAGCGCCGGATGGGTGTCGTTCATCTGAACGGCGTTCTTTGCGGAGAACTGGCTGAAGTCCTTATGATTTTTCTCGTAGCGCCGGATGATGTCGCGGATGGAACAGCTGACAAGGAAGTATTCCTGAATCAGGCGCAGCTCCTGGCCAGCGTGCGTGTTGTCGGAGGGGTAGAGCACTTTGGTGACATTCTCGGCCCAGTTTTTCTCTTCGACGGCGCGGACGTAGTCGCCCTGATTAAAGACGTCGAGGCGGAAACCTTCGTCGGCGCGCGCGCTCCAGAGGCGGAGCATATTCACGGTGTTGGTTTGAAAGCCGATAATCGGAATGTCGTAGGGCACCGCTTTGAACATCTGCCAGTCGGTCCAGACCGGCTGTTTGCCGCGGCGGGTGTCGGAAATGTTTTCGACTCGTCCATAGACGAACACCGGCATGGTGTATTCCGGACGCACCATTTCCCACGGATAGCCCAGCTCCAGCCAGTTGTCGGGACGCTCCCGCTGCCAGCCATCCTCAAACTCCTGCCGGAAAATTCCGTGCTCATAGCGCAGGCCGTATCCGTAGGCCGGCAGTTCCGTCGACGCCATCGAGTCGAGGAAGCAGGCTGCCAGTCGACCGAGACCTCCGTTGCCGAGTCCAGCCTCGATATCCAGTTCAATCAGTTTGTTCAGATCAAAATCCAGCCGCTTCAATGCTTCCTGCGCGGGCTTCATGATGTTAAATGCCAGAACATTGCGCTCCAGCATTTTGCCGATTAAGAACTCCATCGACAGATAGTAGACCCGTTTCACATCCTTTTGCAGGTACTCTTCCTGCGTTGCGGTGAATCCGTCGACCGCGAGATCGCGCACCACATGGGCGAAGCTCCAGAATTTATCAAAATCGGTCGCCACGCGGAGCGTTTTGCCCCGGCTGTAGCGCAGGTGAAAGAGCGTCCGCTCCTCAATCATATCCGCTGTTACATTTACATTACTTTCACAGTACATCTAAAAATCTCCCTGTCCCTTTCATTAAGAACGGCCGGATCATAATTTGAATAGAAGTGAGCCTGCAATTTAATTATACTGCCCTTTATGTCACACGAGCTCCAAAATTGGTTTTTACCGGTGCATTATAAGCATTTACTCGATTCCCTCGGACCGAGCCATCCCCTGCGCCGAACGGTGCTTCCGTCCGATGATCGCACCCCCGCGCCGGGTGAGCTCACTGACCCGCTAGGGGAAGAACAGCACAGCCCGTGCCGCGGACTCATCCACACCTATCCCGATAAGGTCCTGCTGCTTGCCACCCTCGACTGCGCCGTCCACTGCCAGTACTGCACTCGCGGACGGTTGATCGGCGGCGGTTTCCAAGGTTTGGAAAAAAGCGAGGGTGCAGGCTCAGCCTGCTTCCAAGGGTTGGGAAAATATGAGGGTGCAGGCTCAGCCTGCTTCCAATATTTGGAAACGCACATCGAAATTCGCGACGTGCTGATCTCCGGCGGTGACCCGTTAACACTTCCTGATGACGAATTGGAGGATCTGTTTTCCAACCTTCGGGGAATCGGGCATGTGAAAAACATCCGGCTGGGTTCAAAAATTCCAGCGGTGATGCCAGAACGCATCACGCCGGAGTTGGCGGCGATGTTGGCGAAATATCGCATCTGGCTTCAGCTGCACTTCATTCATCCGGCGGAACTGACGGACGAAGCCGTCCGTGCGCTCGACACACTCGCTGACGCCGGTGTGCCGATGGTCAGTCAGACGGTTCTGCTGAAAGGAATTAATGACGATGCCGACACGCTGGCGGATCTGTTTTACGGCCTGCTCCAAAACCGGGTGAAGCCGTACTACCTCTTTCAGTGCGATCCGGTGCTCGGCTCGTCGAGCTTCCGCACGCCGGTTCAAAAGGGGCTTGATTTGATGAAAGAACTGCAGGGCAGGGTGAGCGGACTCGCGTTACCGAACTTCTGCATCGACGCGCCCGGCGGCGGCGGAAAAATTGTCATGCACCCCGATACCATCCTGCGTCGCGATGGTGCCGACATTCTTTTGACCAACTACCAGGGAAAAGAATACCGTTATCCTGATCCTGTGCAGGAGAGTTTTTGACGGGATAACAGGATCGACAGGATAGGAGCATTGAATGATACCGGACATATATGATCGAAAACTGGGTTTTGGTGAGACTTTTTCGGTTAGCTGGAAGGTGTTTTATTCAAATATTAAATATATTTTGGTGTTTAGCCTAGTGGCGGGGTTGCTGGTGAGAGTTGCGGACTACCTGCTATTTTCTGTTTTGCCTGAGACGGATAATTTGATGGTCGAGGCGTATTCAAAAAATATACTGGGCAGTCTGTTCGGTTATTTGTTCGGCGTTTTTTCAATTACAATTGTAGAACGCTTCGTGAATGGATTGACTGTTTGCTGGACAGTTCTTTTTGAGTCATTGAGGAAGTATTTCTGGTTGGCTTTTTGGGTTCATTTAATCGAGTCAGTTTTGATGTTTTTATCGCGTGCTCCCCGGATCGTTTCATGGGGAGCCGATTCATCTCCTTCTTGGTTAGTTTTTCTTGAGTTCGCAGGGATGTTCGCCTTTATAGCGATGACGGTTTGTTTTTATTTCACTATGCAAGCAGTGGTTTTGAGAGACCAAAGGGGATTTAAAGCTATTTGTTATAGCTGTCGGGTAGTGAAAGGTCGGTGGTGGCTTCTGTTTGGGTATAGCATCATCCTTAGCATTGTGATTGGTATTTTCCTGTTTTGTTTCACCTTCCCTTTAAGCCGGGTTTTAAATTGTCCAGTGTCAGACGTTGCTTATTGGGCCTATCCTGTGTCGTCGGTTTTGGGGAGCTATATAATGGTGTTTTTCACTGTCATTTTTCTAAATGTTGACCGTGATTAATTAGGAAATCCTGTTGATCCTGTTATCCTGTCAGAAGAATCTTATGAAACTGTTTCATAAAAAACCGAAGAAGATCGGGCTGGCGCTGGGCGGCGGGGGCGCGCGCGGGCTGGCGCATATTCATGTGCTCGAAACCCTCGACGAGCTGGGGATCCGTCCGTCCGCGATTTCCGGAACCAGCATCGGCTCCATCATGGGCGCGCTGTACGCCTCCGGCCTGTCCGGTTCCGAAATCCGCACACTGGTTGATCGGTTGATGTTACGCGATGTGGAAAACATCAAAGATGTGCTGACACGCAAGGACTTGCTCAAATGGGTCGGGATGATCGACCCGTCGTTTCACCGAGGGTCGTTGATTAAGGGCGAAAAAATCATCCAGTTCCTCGCGGAATCAATGGAGTGCAGCGCGTTTGAGGAACTGGAGATCCCATTAAGCATTTCCACCACTGACTATTTGTCCGGCACCGAGACGGTGTTCCGCTCCGGTGACCTGCTGTCGGCGGTGCGGGCCAGCATAGCGATTCCGGGGGTGTTTTCGCCGGTGGAGCGTGACGGCAAACTGCTGGTGGATGGCGGTCTGGTGAATCCGCTGCCGTATAATCTACTTCACAAACAGTGCGATGTAGTGATCGCAGTGGATGTGATCGGTTCGCTTGAGAAACCGTTGAAGAAGCTGGACTTTTTTGACGCCACACTGGGTAGCTTCGATATCGTACAGTCCTCATTGATTGCCGAGCAGCTGCGCCGTGATCCGCCGGATATTTACCTTAAGCCCGACCTGCGCGGCATACGCATCCTCGAATTCAACAAAGCCGATCAAATTTTCGAACAATCCGAGCCGATTCGGGATGAACTGCGTAAAAAATTGAAAGCGTTCGTATGACCGATTATGCCGCGCTAACCTCTGCCTAGGGAATTCATTTTGATGCGGCGAATCGCCGCTCACCCAGAAGTGGAGAAAGTCCTTCGTAGAGTATTAAGGGGATGATGCAGAAAAGATGTTTTCACCATTCCAATGCTCCATCAATCCAGTATTCCAATTCCCCTATGCCAGCTCATCAACTGCCAAGTGCCAGTCGAGGTCTTCAATTACACTCACCTCCACCACGCCCTCGGCGTTGCCGAGCAGGGTTAGGCACTCTTTACTTAGATTGAGCAGATGCAGGCGTTTGCCGGCAGCGGCATACTTTTCGGTCAGCTTGTGAACCGCATCGAGAGCCGAGTGGTCGTAGACGCGTGAGCGCATGAAGTCGATCACCACTTCGTCTGGATCGTCTGCCGGAGTGAACAGTTCGTTAAAGCTGTGCGCCGAACCAAAAAACAGCGCGCCGTTGAGTTTGTAGACCTTTGTGTCGTGCTCATCCAGATAGGTTGTGCAGTCGATCTTTTTGCCTTTTTCCCAGGCAAACACCAGTGCGCTGATGATGATGCCGATCGCCACCGCCACCGCCAGGTTGGTGAAGACGGTAATGATGGATACCGCCAGAATAATCAGCGTGTCGGATTTCGGAATTTTGTGCAGGATGCGGAAGGTGGTCCATTCAAAGGTGCCGATCACCACCATAAACATCACCCCGACCAGCGCGGCGGTCGGAATGTGTCCGATTAGATCGGCGCCGAACAGGACGAACAGCAGCAGGCCGACCGCGGCGGCGATACCGGAGGTGCGCCCGCGCCCGCCGGAGCTGATGTTGATCATCGACTGCCCGATCATTGCGCAACCGCCCATGCCGCCGAACAGGCCGCTCAGAATGTTGGCGGAGCCCTGACCGATACACTCGCGGTTGCCACGTCCGCGCGTTTCGGTAATTTCGTCGATCAACGTCATCGTCATCAGCGATTCGATCAGGCCGACCGCCGCCACCGGCAGTGCGAAGGAGAAGAGAATTTTCAGCGTTTCAAAATCGAGCGGGATATCCGGAATGCGCAGGGGCGGAAAGCCGCCGGCCAGCGAGCCGCCGGCCATTTCGGCGACCGTCGGGGTGTGCAGGCCAAGACGCTCCAGACCCATCGCGGCGAGGGTGCAGATCACAATCGCTGCCAGTGCCGCCGGAACGGCTTTGGTTAGTCTGGGCAGAAAGTGAGTGATCGCCATGGTCAGCGCGATCAGTCCGAAAAGTACAAGCAGCGGAGCACCGGTAATCCATGCGTGATGGCCGTCCGCATTCTCCGTTTTGAATGCCTCAAACTGGGAAAGAAAAATGATGATGGCCAGTCCGTTTACAAAGCCGAGCATCACCGGATGCGGAACCAGGCGAATAAATTTACCCCAGCGCAACAGACCGATCACGATCTGGATGATGCCCGCCAGCACAATGGCGGCAAACAGATATTCCACGCCGTGGCTCGCCACCAGCGGGGCGATCACCACGGCAATTGCACCGGTTGCGCCGGAAATCATGCCCGGACGCCCGCCGAAGGTGGCGGCGATCAACCCGACGATAAAGGCGGAGAACAGCCCGACCTGCGGTTCGACACCCGCTACAAAGGAAAAGGCGACCGCTTCCGGCACCAGCGCCAGCGCCACCGTAATTCCCGATAAAACATCGTTTTTAAACGTTCCGCGCTTCTTCTGAAAAAAATCTAACATGTAAAATCTCCGCTCAAAAATAAAAAAGAAGGGCCTGAAACCTGTTCAGGCCCTTCCGTAACGCGGGGCATCCTCTCACTTTTTGAGATCAGCGCAATCCTGGAGTTGGACTTTTTCTCAAAGCTAATAAAAACGAATTACATTTCCTTCAACACGGGTGGCGACACGGGACCACAAAATCCAATACTGACCATAGGTTTCAACCGTGATGTTGATCAGCGCATCGCCGTTCTTCGAATCAATGGCTTCTTCGATTGCATCGCGAATCGTATTCGATCCCGAAATAGGCAGTAGTCCCAGCAGGTAAATCCGGCTGTCGGTTTCTTTGGCGTAGCCCAGCTCGGTGTAATTTCGGCCGTTAATCGGTGTATTGGACGGGGCGACTCCGCCGGGAATCATGGCGCATCCGCTCAAAAGAATAAGGGCAAGCGCGGCGCAGGCCGCAGTGTAAACAGATTTCATATTCAACCTCCGTGTCAGATGTTGATATATGTAGCAATTGCTGTGCCGATGCGTCGACTTTTGTCTATTGGAGGTGGCGGTCCACGTTTCCGGTATGTCCGGGGACGCGGCGGCCGGAGATGAAATCCCCCACAATCTTTTTGGCATCCGCATTGGTTCCGTAACACAAATCGATGCGAAAGCGCCGCGCGCCGGCGGCCTGCAGTTCGTCGAGTTTTCCGGCGAGCGAGAAGGGCACTTCGTTCACTAAAACAAATTCCCTGCCGTTTGGCTCGACGCGGAAAGCGCGGTTCGAGCGGTCAATCAGCTCGTGGCCGTCCGCCGCCGGTTTTGTGGCGGAGATCATCAGCGGCGTATGCTGGTAGACGGGGATGATGGCGGCATCACCCAGTTCCTGGATGAGTGCCGAGAGGTTTTCCGCCTGATCTTCGGGCGACAACACCATGTGCTGAACACCCTGTTCCCGCCATTGCAGCGCGGCCTGCGCGTTGAGCGTGTAGAGCGGCCAGTCCGCCGTGATATCCTGTCTGCCGTTCAGGAGGTGAAGCCCGCCGACATTGGCCGCTTCCCATTTTCCAATGTCTGGAAACTGATCGATCAATGTTTTGAACGCCTCCACGTCGTCGTCGCGAATAATGACGGGCAGGGCCAGCCGGAGTTTGTCCGCATAAAAAGCCGCCGCTTTTTCGGTTTCTTCCGGTTGTTTCGGATTCATCTCCAAAACGAACTCGTCGATAGATTCCAATGGTTGGAAACTTCTCGATTTCACCGACCAAAAAACAGATTCCGTGGAGTTTGTTTTTTGGAAAAGTTCCAATGTTTGGAACTTTTCTTCTGTGCCCCGACGCTGTCGGTTCCAGACATTGGAAAAGTCCTCGATCAGTCGGCGGCGGGCACCGTTCAGCACCGAGACGGGGACAAAAACCGCAACGGAGTTTTCCGCAAAGGTCAGGTCGCCGAGCCGCCAGCTGGTGTCGCCGAGTTTTTCAAAACACGTCTGGATGGCGGCGGCTGATTTTTCGGGTTGTTTGGCGGGTTCGAACGGTCCAGGCAGGGTGTGCGTGGTTTGGATGCCGTCGGCGCTGGCGGTGATATCCATTTTTTCCAATGTTTGGAAAACATGGATATCGACGGGGCGGCGCTGGCGGTATTGACCGGGGCGCGGGGCGGAAAAGCTGTAGCGCTGGCGAACTTCCTGAGAGATGGAGCAGTAGATGAGCGTGCCGTTTTTAATAGGCGGTGCATCCGGAGGAAGCCGGACTGCAATCTCTGTGTCGGCGGGCAGCTCGAAGCGGCGTTTGGTTTCGGGGTCGGAGAGCAGGCGCAGGTCGTTGGCGGCAAAGCCGTAGGCGAAGATTTCGCCGGGTGTTTCGACTTTCAGTCCATCGTGTTTTCCCAGCGCGCGGTTGCTTTTAAAAATAAGCCAGCCGCCCGGACGGGTTTCCTGAACGGTGCCGATGAGCGCGCCGTGATGTCCGGCGTTAACCGGATCGATCGGGAATTCTTCCTCGTCCGTTAAGTAGAGGCCGGTGGAGGGGCGTCCGAAGATGGTCTGGATGTCGGCGAGGCGTTGCGCGGAGTTGGCGGAATCGCCTCCGAGCAGGCTGCGGTAGAAGTCGGTGACGGCGGCGACGTAATGCGCGCCTTTCATGCGGCCTTCAATTTTGAGGGAGCGGACGCCGGCGTCGAGCAGCTCGTGCAGGTGGGCGGCGGCGGTGAAATCTTTCATGGAAAACGGGAGGTTTTCGGTGCCGTTTTCGGTGCGGAAGGGCTGGCGGCAGCAGTAGGCGCAGTGGCCGCGGTTGCCGCTGCGGCCGAGCAGGTGCGAGGAGAAGAGGCAGAGTCCGCTGTAGGAATAGCAGAGTGCGCCGTGGATGAAGGTCTCGGTTTCGATGCCGCATTCGCGGCTGATGTGAGCGATCTGTTTGAGGCTGAGTTCGCGCGCGAGGACGACGCGTTTAAAACCGTGTTCGGCGAGCTGTTTGGCTCCGGCGAGGTTGTGCACCGCAAGCTGGGTGCTGGCATGCAGCCGTAGCTGCGGAAAGTTGTTGCGGATCAAATGGGCGACGCCCATATCCTGAACGATCACGCCGTCGGCATGGAGGTCGCGAATTTGAGCGAGCGTGTCGAGCGCCGTGCCGAGTTCGTGCTGTTGGACGAGGGTGTTGAAGGTGATGTAGACGCGGCGGTCGAGGTGGTGCGCGTATCCGATGAGTTCATCGAGCGCTTCGCAGGTGAAGTTGGCAGCTTTGGCGCGGGCCGAAAAGCGGGGCAGTCCGGCGTAGACGGCGTCCGCTCCGTACGCAAGCGCGGCCCAGGCGGCTTCGGGTGTTCCGGCGGGTGCGAGCAGTTCGGGGGATGTTATAGATGACATGAGCGGGTTAGCCCTTTATTCGATTCGAACGAAATGGTTTTTGTCCCCAGAGTCATGTGCGCGCGGCCGGTCTGGACGTCCAGTTCGATGATTTCATCCGGGTGGCGGGTTTTCCAGACATCGGCCAGCAGGATGGCTTTTTCAAGGCCGTCGCCGGTCTGGAAGTTCCAGATTTCATCGGGCTGGGCGAGGCGCGGGCCGTCATAGATCGACTCGGAATTCATTTTTTCCAAGGTTTGGAAAAGTTCGTCGTCGCTCAGTTCTTTGGTGGCTTGGATGCAGGCCGGATTGCGCTCGAGCGCGGCTTTAAGGAATGGAGCCCAGTCGCAGCGGGTCATGTCGCGCAGAGAATAGAAAGCCAGATCGGCTGAGGGATTTTCATCCCGGATCGATTCGATAGTTTTGATCACCTCGTCGCGGCCCATTTCCGCTGTTAGTTCGATCTTTTTCCAAGGCTTGGACACTTTTTTCCCAAGGGTTGGAAACTCGGGTTCCAGATGGACGAAATCGGCAAGTGCGGCGAGCATTTCGTTTTTCTGCGCGTTACGGCATTCGAGTTTTTTACCCAGCTCGGCCATGCTTTCGGCATCGTAGTGGAGGATCGGATTGTCTTTGAAGAATTCTTCGAGTTTCGGCATGCAGATGCGCTTGGGCAGGGGGTCGCAGTAGAACTCGTCGCTGTCGATTTCTTCGAGAAGCTTGTCGCGGGTGTTGTCACTGACCTTGAACGGCCCGGCGTGTTCGTAGGCGTAGGCGCGTTCGGCGGGGATCCAGCGTTTTTTGCCGTGATAGTCGTGGCAGATCTGGAAGCATTTCTGGAATTGAGAATGTTGGCGCAGGAAGTTGGCGAGGATCTCAAAGGTGATGGGCGTGGAGAGGTAGTCACCGACCTGTCTTTTGAAGCGCTCGTATTCCGCGGGCTCCATGCTCATCTCGTCGTAGATGCAGTGCACAATGCCGGTGTTGTTCATCACCATGGTAATTCGCTCGTTACGCAACGCGCGCTGCGCTTTGTCGGTCAGCTCCGTTCCGTTGAACCACATGTTCTTGGTGACGATCCGCCGATTGTTGGTTAAAAAGCCGTCGTTGTATGCAATGAAATTCTGCGAGTGGAGCGGGGTGGCCATCAGGAAAATGTCTTCGAGCGGAACTTTGCAGATGATGAAAAGCGCGGCAGCGTAGAGCGTCGAAAGGGAAACACACTCGCCGGCACCGACCCGGTATTCGTCTTTCCGGGCAAAGGCGTCCATCGCCTCGACGGTTTCCGTTTTCCAGTACGGGATCGCGGTGTCGTTATATTTTTCGAGACCGAAATGGCGGCGGATATCGAGGTCGAAGTAGTGTTTGTCTCCCTGATAGCCGAACAGGGCGTTGGAGTCGCTGATGGTTTCACGGCTCATGAAGGGTTCAAAGCGCTTCATTTCGCTTTCCTGATCGGTCAAGCCCCAGGTGTCGAGATCCAGATTGAACTCATAGTGATCAATAATGTACTGCTTGAGGCGGTTGATTTTTTTTGACGGCGACATCGTGTCGATTTTGGCGAACCACGGATCGTCGAGCCATGCCCAGACGCGCGGACTCATAACATTCGCCAGCAGCAACGCGTAGAGCAGCTCGGGGAAAACAAAGATTTCCATGTCCGACAGCGTGATCGCCGAGGAGTATTTTTCTAAATCGTCTTCTTCCACAGTTGGGTTATTCATAAGTCTCTAACAGGTTTTTACTTTCCGAAACCGTGGAAAGCGTATACTAATGAACTTCTAAAGCAAAAGGTTTCGCCATATCTGAAAAAACGACTCCGCCGAAGAATAGCGGCCGCCCCGACGAGGACATCCTCCTCGACTTAAACTTTGTTCCGAAATGGGCCAAAAAAGAACCCGCAATAAATCATTACCAGGTTGATGATCGCCCGCCCCGTCGCGAGCACCGGAGTGGCCCCCGCCGGGATGGGCCGCCGCGTTCCTCCGATCGTCGTCCGCCCCGCCGTGATGACGCGCGCGCGCCCCGCCGGGATGATGCACGCGCGCCGCGCCGTGATGATGCACGCGCACCGCGCCGGGAGTTTACTCCGCGTCCGCAGCACATTGAGTTGCCGGTCGAAATCCGTTTTCTTCCTGAGCAGGAACGGCTGGCGTCTCTGGTCCGTCAGATTCACCATTCCAAACGCGCCTATCCGCTGATCGACCTCGCCCACATCTTCCTTTCCGACCCGCGCGGCCACCTGGTGAAGCTCGAGGTGCAGGGCGCGCCGGAAGGCTTTAAGCTCTATCAGGGCAAACGGTCCAAAATGGTTGCCACCGACCGCGAGGTGCTTCTGCGTCAGTTGCTCGACGAGCATTTGGAAGATTTCTTTGTCAAAGAAGAGCTCGAAACTGAGCCGCCGGCCGGTGTTTTTCCAATGATTGGAAAAATTGATGGCATTCTGGTCGGCCCGCCCAACCATCACAGCTACAGCGAACGCCTGGCTGAAATCCACCGCACCCGCTACGCCGGCATGTCCTTCGACCGCTTTAAAGAAAAGGTGCAGACGGTTCGTGACGAAGAGCTGATCGAGCAGTGGAAGCAGGAGTCTTCAAAGAAAACGGTTTATCGCCTCAAAGAGGGCGATCAGGCCAAAGAATTTTCTCTGGTGCAGGCCGAAGACTACGTGCGTACCCACATTGCCGACACCGAAATTGAAGAAGTCACCCGTGCGGTGCTTCCGTCCTCACTGGCCCGCAAGATCAAAGACTACAACCTGATCCGCATGGTGCGCGAAGCCTGGCAGAAAGAGAGCCGCTTCCCGATTTCCCTCGCCTTCGCACTGCGCGCCGCCTTCCGCCACCTGCACCTCTACACCTTTAAGGCGGGTAAAAACATCAACTTCGTCACCGCAGTCAAACCCGACCCGATCGCGCCGGACGCGACGGTGGAGAATATACGGCTCGTGCTCGAGTTTCTGGGCGACCATCCCGGCTCCACCCGTCAGCAGCTTCTCGAAGGCTTGCGTCCCGGCGCGGACAAAGATTCCGCCGAGGCCCACCAAATCCTCAATCCGATCCGCTGGATGGTCGAAAAAGGGCACATTATTGAATTTTTTAATGGAACGCTCTCTGTTCCCTCCCGCCGCAAACGCCGCTGATTTTAGTCGCGCAGATCAGCTTCTTTTTTGACAGGATAACAGGATTTTCATGATCGTTTTTTAACAGATCTAGAGTGATCCTGTTTATCAGCATTCCTTTGCTTAAATCAAAAGCTAACCAGTTCCGACTAACGCGCAGGCCGCTTCGGAATCATTAGAACAGCGTCCTGATTAACAGGACGGACATCCCAGACCATCCTGTTATCCTGTCAAAATTCTCCTATTTTCTTACATCCTTGATGACACATGTAGAGAACTCAGAGTTCTAATTGTTGCAAAAGCCGGGGCTTTCCGTAGGATGGAATCCTTGCTTTTTAACAGGAGACCCCGATGAGCAAAGAACTCGAAGAAGGACTGAAACTGGAACTCGACTGGAATAAGGTCGAAAAAGCCGCTGCCGCCTGCAAGGGCATCATTCCGGTTGCTGTTCAACACGCCGACACCAAAGAGGTGATTTTGGTTGCCTACATTAATAAGCAGGCGTTTGAAGAATCGCTGAAACGCAAAATGCTCGTGCTGTGGAGCTCCTCGCGACAGGAGTTGTGGATTAAAGGGCTCACCTCCGGCGAAACCTTTGACCTGCTCGAAGCCCGCGTTAACTGCGAGCAGAACTCATTGCTATTCATCGTGCGCCCGAACCGCGGCAGCATCTGCCACACCAAAAACAAAAACGGGGAGCCGCGCGACTGCTACTACCGCCGTATTGACCTCGATACGCAGGAACTCACCAACCTCGATCCATAGGGAATGGAATAATGGATTTAGGGAGTGGTGGAGTATTGGGGATTTCTGTAATCCAATAATCCGGTACTCCAACGCTCCACGCCCCGGCTTCCCACCGGGGCATACTTTTTTCCAACCTTTGGAAAACAAGTGGACGCCGATGGGTTGTAAACGGCGGGGAACAGGGATATCTTTTTCGCTTATGAAAAAACCCAATAAATATGCTCCTCGAGGTCTGCGGGTGGTGTTTGAAGACCGTGACCTGCTAGTGATCAATAAAGAGCCGGGTCTGCTGACGATGAGCTTTCACCGCGATGAGTCGCGGACCGCCGAGCGGATTTTGACTGCCTATCTGCGCAAAGGGGCCGCGCGATCAAGGCTGCGCGCCTATGTGGTTCATCGGCTCGACCGTGAAACCTCCGGCCTGCTGATTTTTGCCAAATCCGAAGAGGTGCAGCAGCAGATCAAAAGTCAGTGGAAAGAGGTTCAGAAAGAATATCGGGCGGTCGTCCACGGTTCTCTGGCTGAAAAATCGGGAACCCTTTCCAGTTATCTGGCAGAGAACGATGATCAGTTTGTCTATTCAACGGATCAGACGAAGGGTAAATGGTCCGAGACGCAATACCGCGTTGTCCGGGAGAACAATCAATTCAGCGAGCTGGAGATCAATCTGCTGACAGGCCGCAAAAACCAGATCCGGGTTCATTTCGCGGAACTGGGCCATCCTGTCGTCGGCGATATAAAGTACGGACTGAAAGGTAAAAAGTTTGAACGGATGGCGCTACATTCGCGTTCTATTTTATTTGCTCATCCGTATAGCGGTAAGCGGATGTTCTTTGAAGCGCCCGTTCCGGAGTTTTTCGAGCGTCTGATGACGAGAGTGCCGCCTCAACCCTGATTCGGCTGAGAGTCGTGTTGTAAATGACGAGGGGCAGGCGTACATTTTCTCCTATGAAAAAGTGCCCATTCTGTGCGGAGGAGATTCAAGACGAGGCGGTGCTCTGCCGCTACTGCGGACAATTCCTCAATCCGAAGAAAAAGGTGTCGTGGTACCTGCGGCCCGGGGCGATGGTGACGGCGGTGCTGTGCACAGGCCCGCTGGCGATTCCGCTTTTCTGGATACATCCGAACTGGGGCCGCCGCAAAAAGATCATCTGGACGGTGGTGGTTCTGTTGCTGACCTGGGTCTCGCTGGTTCTGATGAAAAAATCGATGGAGTCGATTTCCGACTTTTATGGAATCCTCGACGAGCTTTAGTGATATGAAGGCTTTGCGGGGGCTCGCCCGTTTTTTTTGACAGGATAACGGGATGGACAGGATTTAATTTTCTCATCCAGGCGATCCTGTCATCCTGTCTGATACCAATTTCAGTTTGGTTTCGGGACAAGGCAGGCGGGACGCCTGCGATACGTACCGCAGGCGTCCCGCCTGCAAATACCGAAAGCTATCTGAATTTAGCATG
>JACNKZ010000072.1 GCA_014381785.1 Kiritimatiellota bacterium | reverse complement strand
TGAGATCGAGGAAAATCTTTTTGTTCCTCGCTTTCAACGGGGCGAGAATTTCCGGCCCTTCGGCGCAGAAGATTTCCAGTCCAACCTTATACCATTCGATACGGTCCGGCAGGCGATCAAGGGCTTCTTCCATTTCCTTCAGCGTGGGCACATCCAGTGCAACAATCAAAGCAGAGTTCATTTTCGTCCTTTCAATAGAAATCAGTTCCGTTAAAAATCCCTGAACCTCGAAACGAAAGCAAGGATTTGTTCATGAAGATGGAAATCGAACGTAAATTCCGAGTGGTTGGCGATGAATGGCGCGTCATAGCAGATGCAGGCCTTCGTTGTGAGCAGGGCTATATCTTATCCGGTCCGGATCAAATTACGGTTCGCGTTCGGCGGATTGGAGATAAGGGTTTTTTGACGCTGAAGGGTGTGGCGGAAGGAATTTCCCGGCCCGAGTTGGAGTATGAGGTTCCCGTCGCGGAAGCAGAATACATGCTGGAGAATTTTTGTGCGGACCAGATTGTCTCCAAAACGCGATTTTTGGTTGGAATTGGCGGCTTTACCTGGGAAATCGATGAGTTTTTGGGCCAAAACCAAGGCCTTGTTCTTGCGGAAATCGAGTTGGAGAGTGAAGATCAGGTTTTCCCTGTGCCGGACTGGCTGGGGGAAGATGTTTCATTCGATTTCCGTTATACGAATGCATCACTGGCGGCACATCCCTTTGCAGAATGGAAAAATTCATCAAAATCTAGCTAAATTTGCGCTTAACAAATCAGGAGAAGGGGGCTAGCTTCAGCGAAGAATGTTTTTTGGGGAAATCAACATGAAAAAATTATTTATCGGTGTCGTTGTTTTGATGGGCGGGATGGCTTATGCCGATCTGCTATATGATTTTACCGATAAGGGGGGAACCTTTGACGGGCAGACATCCGTCGTTATACCGCTAACGGATGGTGCAATCAGCTTCAACATGACCGTCAGCGGATCCGGAGGAAACCTCAACTCCAACCTCGGCAATTTCGGGATTGGTGATGATCAGATTGACGGCACCTCGGAGAGCATCACCCTTACGTTCAGCAAACCCATTGATTTCAAAGCGATTGAGTTTGGAAGCATGGTGGGGGGCATTTCAGACGGTGCAAACCTGACCGTGGCCGGATCGGCTATTGACCTTTATACCGGCGTATCCGGATTTGACGGGACTCCAGATATCTATACGCCGGCCTCACCGATTCGTGTCAATGTCGGGCAGTCCATTGTGATCACTGGCTCGTCAGAGACCTCCTCTTTTGATCTGGAAAACATGACCTTTGAAGCCGTTCCGGAACCGGCCACCATGTCGTTGGTCGGCATCGGCGGATTACTGGCGCTGATTGTCCGCCGGACCAAGAAGCAGAATTGATATTCTCAACTAACCAGAATTCAGAAAGCGCTTCGGAATCCCGGGGCGCTTTTCTTTTTTCCAATGTTTGGAAAAAATCGAGCCGTCGTGCATAAATTTTCCAATGGTTGGAAAAAAACATTCCAAGCATTGGAACATGCGCTAGAATACTCCCATGAATATTTTTGAAAAAATAGTAAACCGTGAAATCCCGGCGACCATTGTCTATGAAGATGAAGATACGCTGGCTTTTATGGATATCGGCCCGATCATCAAAGGCCATACACTGGTCATTCCGAAAATCTGTTACGACCCTGTAACCGAAACCCCCGACGAGGTATTGACGAAGCTGATTCTGGTGGCCAAGCGGATTGCCGCCGCGCAGATGAAGGGATTGGGTGCGGACGGCGTCAATATTATGCAGAACAATGGCGCCGCCGCCGGTCAGGAGGTTCCGCATATTCACATTCATGTGATTCCCCGCTTTGAAGGAGACGGACATCACTGGAACTGGAATGCCAAATCCTATGAATCTGCTGAGGAAATGGAACAGCTGGCTGAACGAATTCGCGAAGGGTTGACGGAATGAAGAATCCGGAACCAATTGACCTGCTGCAGGCGATTCTGCGTCGTGATCCGCGCTACACTGCAGAAGCCTACGCCTTTGTGCGAGCTGGACTGGACTTTACCGTCCGGCGGTTGAAAGCGCCGCGACACATTAGTGGCGGGGAGCTGCTCGAAGGCATTCGGGAGTTTGCGCTTGATGAATTCGGCCCGATGACCAAAACCCTTCTTGCCGGGTGGGGAATCACCTGCACAGAAGACATCGGAGAGATTGTCTTCAATCTGGTTGAATCCGGCCTGCTCGGCAAAACCGATAAAGACAGCCGGGCGGATTTCGCGAAGGGCTATGACTTTGAACAGGCATTCTGCCGGCCCTTTCAACCGTCCGCCACGACACCCACACACTCCTGATCAGTTGAGGGTGTTGAAGATGCGATCTCCGGCATCGCCGAGTCCGGGCAGAATATAGGCCGCGTCATTGAGTTCCCGGTCGATTCCGCAGACGGTGATCGTCACGTCGGGATGTTTTTCGCGCACATGGGCGATGCCTTCGGGCGCGGCGATAATGGACAGCATTCGAATCTCCTTGGCGCCCCACGTTTTAACCATCTCAATGCCGGCGGCGGCGGAGCCGCCGGTCGCCAGCATTGGGTCGAGCACAAAAACCAGATCCGGCGGGTTGCTGGAGAATTTTTGGTAATACTCGACCGGCTGGAGCGTCTCTTCGTTGCGGTAGAAGCCGAGATGCCACACCTCCGCTGTGGGCAGCAGATCAAGTAGGGCATCAGTCATTCCCAGTCCGGCGCGCAGAATCGGCACCAATCCGATCCGCCCGGCGAGTACCGCGCCGGTCATCTGCTCCAGCGGGGTGTCAACGATCTGTTCTTTGAGCGGCAGGTCGCGGGTCACTTCCGCGGCGAGCAGCACCGCCAGCCGGCGCACTTGTTCGCGGAAGACATGCGGCGGCGTTTCCCGGTTTCGGAGATGGGTGAGGTGATGCTGAACCAGCGGATGATCAAGCTCGAACACCTTATCCATAATGGCATCCCTATTTGGCGTATTCGATGGCGCGCGTTTCGCGGATCACGGTCACTTTAACCTGCCCCGGATACTTCACCTCGCCCTGAATGCGATTGGCGATTTCACGGGCGAGGATCAACGCGCGGCTGTCGTCCACCTGCTGGCCCTCAACGATCACGCGCAGCTCGCGGCCCGCCTGAATGGCGTAGCTCTTATCAACGCCCTTGAAGGAGCTGGCGATTTTTTCGAGTTTATCGAGGCGTTCAAGATAGAGATCGGTGGTATCCATGCGGGCGCCGGGCCGGGCGGCGGTCATCGCATCGGCCGCGGAGGCGAGCACTGCGTAGACGCTGCTTTTTTCCACATCATCGTGATGGGCGGCAACGGCGTTGTAGACAATGGGGTCTTCGCCGTATTTGCGTAGCAGGTTGCCGCCGATGATCGCATGGGAGCCCTCCATCTCGTGGTCAACGGCTTTGCCCAGATCATGGAAAATCCCGACCCGTTTGGCCGTGCCCACGTCCAGATCCAGATCGGCGGCCATCATCGCCATCAGCGAGGCCATTTCAATCGAGTGGTCGAGTACGTTCTGCTTGTAGCTGGTGCGATATTTCAATCGGCCTAAAACTTTAACCAACTCAGGATCGACGCCGGAAATACCGAGATTGTAGAGCGCGTCTGCGCCCGCCTGGCGGATAATTTCGTCAATTTCCGACCGCACTTTCCCCAGGGTCTCCTCAATACTGGCGGGATGGATGCGGCCATCCTCGAGAAGACGCTCGAGCGCCACGCGGGCCACCTCGCGGCGGACGGGGTCGAAGCTGGAGAGCAACACCACACCGGGTGTTTCGTCAATAATCAGATTCACACCGGATTCAGTTTCAAAGGAGCGGATATTGCGGCCCTCTTTCCCGATGATCCGCCCCTTCATGTCGTCGGAAGCCAATTTGACCTGAGTGACCGTCACATTGGCAACGTGCTCGCCGGCATAGCGCTCGATGGCGGAGCAGACGATTTCACGGGCCTGAATCCGGGCCTGTTCGTGGGCGGTTTTCTGTTGGTGACGGATCAGACCGCTGATTTCGCCCTCCAGCTCGGTTTCCATTCGTTCGATGATCGTCTTGCGGGCGGCTTCTTTAGAGAGGGTGGCGACCTGCTCAATCCGCCGGGCCTCTTCTTCAATCTGCTGCTCAAGGATTTTTTTCTGCTCCCTGAGCGCGTCTTGCTCCTGCGTTGCTTTCTCGATCTTCTCGCTCAGCGTGACATCCTTGGCTTCGAGCAGTTCAAGTTTGCGGGAAATATCTTTTTCACGCGCCACAACGCGGTCTTCGAGCTCAATAATGCTCTGCCGTTTTCTATCGAGGCTGTGCTCCGCTTTTTCGCGGGCTTTCAGCACCTCTTCACGGGCCTCTACGCCAGCCTCGTGTTCGATGGCTTTCGCCTTCTTCTTGGCTTCGTCGAGAATGACGGAGCCGCGGTTGCTAGCCGCCATTGCATTGCTGCGCGCCAGATAGGCATGAAAAAAGAAGCCGAGCACAACAAAGCCGACGCCGACCATGAATGTCTGTACATCGCTCCACCAGACTTGAATGTTATCCATTGGGGATCCTTCGTTTCAGAGTTTTATTTTTGCGGGTTTAGCATAACTCTGACCTGGGCTCTTGTCTAACTGTTCAGCGCAAATTTAAGAATTCTCGATTCAGTGATTAGCAAATCCATTACGCAGTCGTGTGGTTCGACCGGAAGTTCTTCTACTTCGACTCCTTCGTCGCTCAGCACAGGCAAACATTGGAAATCGAAGCAGATTCCTGCCCGAACGGCGTTGTATTGCGGCAGCAATCGGTCATAAAACCCGCCGCCGCGGCCGATCCGGCGTCCGGTTTGATCAAAGGCGATTCCCGGAACGATAATCAGGTCGATTTCACCTTGCTCTGCAAAGACCGGATCGACCGGCTCCAGAATGCCGAATTTACCCGCTTTGAGCTCCGGCGTGTACTTCGCCATTCGATAGGAACCGATAGTTTCATCAAATGCCGGAATATATAACTGATGTTCCAACCCTTGGAAAAATGGAGCGATATCGACCTCATCGGGCAGTGGCATATAGGCTCCAATGGCCTTCGCCTGCTGAAAAAGTTCCAAGGTTTGGAACTTTTCAACCACCGCCGCGCTCATTTTTTCCAAACATTGGAAATCTGGACGAAGCGCAGAGATCTGGTTTCGGATTTCGGCCTTGGTCATTTTCTCTTTGTCCTCAGCGACTTCCAGAACGCCAGCCGTTTACCGATGGTTTCTTCGTAGCCCTGGTCGGTTGGCGTGTAATACACCTTTTCGGTCGGCACATACTCCTGATCCACAAAATGGCCGGCCCCGTTATGGGCATACTGATATGTCTGTGAGCCTTTGTCCGGCTTCGGCCCGCTCTGTAGATGTTTCGGCACGGGCAGGGTGCGGCCGTTTTCCACATCGCTGAGTGCGGCGTCGACCGCCAGATAGCTCGCGTTGCTCTTTGGCGCGCAGGCCAGATAGGTCGTCGCCTGCGCCAGAATAATGCGACCCTCCGGCATGCCGACAAACTCGACCGCCTGCATCGCCGAAACGGCGATGGTCAATCCGCGCGGATCGGCGTTGCCGATGTCCTCGGAGGCCAGAATCACCAACCGCCGCGCGATGAAGCGCGGGTCCTCGCCAGCGTAAATCATTTTGGCCAGCCAGTAGACCGCCGCATCGGGGTCCGAGCCGCGCACGCTTTTAATGAATGCCGAAATGGTGTCGTAGTGTTCGTCCTCGTCGTGATCGTAGGCCACTGCTTTTTTCTGTACCGACTCTTCGATCTCATGTTTACCCAGGTGTACAATGCCGTCTTCACCGGGCGGGGTGGTCAGCGCGGCGATCTCTAGCGCATTGAGCGAGCGACGCGCGTCGCCGTCGCACACCGCCGCCAGATGGTTGAGCGCATCGTCATCGGCGGTCACCAGCTCATTGAGCCCTGCGGGATGATCCAGCGCGCGGGTCAGTACCGTTTTAATCGCCTCTTCGCTCAGCGGGTTGAGCTGAAAAATCTGCGAGCGCGAATTGAGCGGCGTATTGATGAAAAAGAAGGGGTTGTGAGTTGTCGCCCCGATCAGAATGATGTCGCCGTTTTCAACATAGGGCAGCAGCACATCCTGCTGCGATTTATTGAAGCGGTGGATTTCGTCGATAAACAGAATGGTGTCCTGCTTGTGGATTTTTTTCCAGGTTTCGGCCGCCTGCAGGATTTTTCGCAGAATGGCCACATTGGCCAGTACGCCGCTGGTGCGCTCGAAGCGGCGGTCGGTCGTCAGTGCGATCACCTCGGCCAGCGAGGTCTTGCCGCAGCCGGGCGGGCCGTAGAGAATGATGCTTGAAATGCGGTCGGCCTCCACCGCGCGGCGCAGCAGCTTGCCCGGTCCGAGAATGTGATCCTGCCCGCAGATCTCGTCCAGTGTGCGCGGCCGCATCCGCGCCGCCAGCGGCGCGGTGCCCGCGCCCGCTTTCGGGGTCGCGGCGGCTGGGGTTTCCTCGAACAATTCCATAGCGGGCAGTGTAGGGGCAATTGCGGCTTGCGAACACTAAAAAAGCCACTCCGGTTGACCGAAGCGGCTTTGAAAAGGGCCCAAACCCGGAGAAGCGCATTTCCGAACCCTGATTGACAAGGTGGGTGCCCTATTGAACGACCAAACCATTGGCCGGACCGTCCCAAGCTCCCTTTAATTATATGTTAACGGATCAGAAAATAGTTCTTCTAGATTCCGGGCGGGCTAAATTTTTAAAGAACAGGTTGGGTTTCTTGTTCCCCTCAGGAAGTATATTACTCCCGGCTATGGAGGGGGTCAAGGTTAGCTTTCCCGGATGACCGCGCCGGTCGCTTTGCAGACGCGCTGGCCGGCCGCTTCGTGGAATTTATTAACCTTTTCGTCGGTCAGCGTTCCCTTCGGCGAGCGGTAGAGAAAGCTGTAGGCCATGCTCTTTTGGCCCTTTTCCAGCGACTTGCCGCGGAAGATGTCGAAGAGCGTCACGTTTTCCAGCTCGGCGGGTGCGCCGCCGTTGATGGCTTTGATGATTTCTTCGTGGCGAACCGACTCGTCGACGATGAACGCAAAGTCGCGCTCGGTGGCCGGGTAGAGCGGAATGTCCTGCACCGTGCCGATTTTCCAAACATTGGAAACCAGCGGTTCGAGATCGAGCTCGGCGGCAGCGACGGGGTCGTTCAGGCGCCACTCTTTGCGGGCCTTGGAATTAATCAGCCCGATCACACCGATTTCGGTTTTGCCGGACAGCACTTTCAGCGCGCAGCCTTCGTCGAAGGCGCCACACGTTTCCAGTGTCTGGAACTTTACTTTTGTCACTTTCTGAGCGGCGAGCAGGTTGGTGACCACCCCTTTGAGCCACAGGAAAATTTCCTCTTCGTTGACCGCGCGCATCGTGTCGAGCGCGCCGCGTCCGGGCGTACCCATTACGCCGAGGCAGACCTTCTCGGTCTGTAAGGAGCCCTTGGCAAAGGTGCGGCCGATTTCGAAAAAGACGGCGTTGTTGATCTGGCGCGATTTGTTGCGGCCGAGGCTTTCGACCATCTGCGGGATCAGCGAGGTGCGCAGCACCGACTGCTCCGCACTGATCGGATGCGGAAGCTCTTCGCGGTCATCGCTTGTGCCAAACAAGTCGAGTAGCGGATGGTTGACTAGCGTGTAGTTCAGAATTTCGCGCGCACCGAGCCCAGCCAGATTTTTGCGACAGGCATTGACGGCGCGGACGCGGTCGTCGTGCGCTCCGCCGATTACCTGCGCGATCGGCAGCTTTTCGGGAATCTTGTCGACGCCGTGCATGCGCGCGACCTCTTCGATGATGTCCACTTCGCGGGTCAGGTCGCCGCGGAAGGTCGGGATTTCGAGTGTCGCGCCTTCGGCATCGCTGGAGAGAACCGCAATTTCCAAGGTTTGGAAAATCTGCTTCATCTCATTAACGGAAATTTCAAGTCCGATCAGTTTGCAGATATTGGCCCACTTGACGGCAATCTGATTTTTGGCTGCCGGGGCGGGGTAGGCGTCGACGACGCCGGCGCAGAGGTCGGCGCCGGCCAGCTCGACCATCAGCGCGGCGGCGCGGCGGCTGGCCCATTCGACGCTGTCGGCGTTGACGCCGCGCTGGAAGCGGTAGGAGCTGTCGGTGGAGAGCCCGAGCGTTTTCACCGTGTGGCGGATGCCGGACTGTTCAAAGGTGGCGGATTCGAGCAGAACGGTGGATGTGTCGTCCTTGATCTCGGTGTTGGCGCCGCCCATTACGCCGGCGAGGGCAACGGCTTTTTCCGGGTCGGCGATGACGAGCATTTCATCGGTCAGCTCGCGCTCGGCTTCGTCGAGTGTGGTGAATTTTTCGCCGGCCGCGGCGCGGCGGACGATGATCTTGCCGTCTTTGAGCAGGGTGTAGTCGAAGGCGTGCAGCGGATGGCCGGTTTCGAGCAGAACATAGTTGGTGATGTCGACCAGATTGTTGATGGAGCGGATGCCGCAGGCTTCGAGGCGGGCGGCCATCCAGTCCGGCGACGGGCCGACCTTGGCGTTTTTGAGAACGCGCGCGGTGTAGCGCGGGCAGCGCTCGGTGTCTTGAACATCGACCGAAATCAGCGAATCAGCCGTTTCGGTGGTTTCGCTGATTTCAATGGAGGGCATCTTTAGTTCGGTGCCGTAGATGGCGGCGACTTCGCGGGCGATGCCGATGAGGCTGAGGCAGTCGGGGCGGTTCGGTGTGATTTCGAGCTCGAAAACCGTTTCCGGCGGCGGCATCAGTTTGGCGAACGGGGTGCCGGAGGCGAGGTCGGCGTCGAGCACCAGCAGGCCGGAGTGGTCTTCGCCGAGACCCAGTTCGTCTTTGGCGCAAAGCATCCCCATCGAGACTTCGCCGCGGATCTTGGCTTTCTTCAGAGTGAAGCCGCCGGGCAGGGTTGTGCCGACGGGGGCAAAGGGATGTTTTCCACCGACTTCGACATTCGGTGCGCCGCAGACCACGCGCATCATTTCGTCCGCGCCGTACTCCACGGTGCAGAGGCGCAGTTTGTCGGCGTTCGGATGCGGCTCCACAGCCACAATCTCGCCAACGACCACGCCATCAAAGGTGCCGCCAATGGTTTCGATCTGTTCGACTTCCAGACCGGCAAAGGTCAGTTTGTCGGAGAGCCCCTCCAGGGTGTCTTCAAAATCTACAAGTTCTTTTAGCCAGCTGAGCGGGAATTTCATATTTGCAAAGCTCCGTTGTTCCTTCTATTTTGCGTAAACGGGTGGCGGCTTGTATAACCGAGCCGACCCATTCGGCACAAGCAAAAGGGACGGACTTTATGGTTGAAGCAAGGGCGGTTATCAAAAATTCGGCGGGGATTCACTGCCGCCCCACGGCCTTGATTACGCAGGAGGCGTCCGAGGTCGATTCGGTCGTCACGGTTGTTTCGTCCGCCGGCTCCTGTAAGCTGGGGTCCGCGCTTGATTTGATGATGCTCGGCCTGGAGACGGGGACGCAGATTACTCTGCGGGTTGAGGGGCCGGACGAAGAGGCCGTCGCCGAGCAGTTTAAAAAGCTGTTCGAAACAGAATTTGATTTCCCCGACGCGGGGGCGTGAGATAGATGGTTGCCGCATCGTCCATTCCGGAAATGCTTTTCTCTGGGGCGGCGGCATATCGTCAATGGGTCAGCCCCGGCGAGGTGCGCGAAAGCTCTTCTCGCTACTTCCCCTATACGGAACGCCACGTGCAGGCGCTTTGGTTCGATGATTCCCTGCGCCCGACGAACTTGAAAACGGCACGAGGCGAGCCGGTGATTGTAGAAAATCCCGGCCGTTGGAATCTGGAGGCCGGGCCGGACTTTTCCGGTGCGGTTCTGCGGATCGGCCGCGAAAAGCGGCGCGTTGCGGGCGATGCGGAGATTCATATTTTTTCCAATGATTGGAAAAACCACAGCCATCATGCCGATCCGCGCTACGAAGGCGTTCGGTTTCACATCACCTGGTTTCCCGGAACCCCCGACGAATCCCTTTTCCCGCCCGGCACGATACATATATCGCTATACGATATATGCCTCATCGACCTTGAAAGTATCGATGTGACGGCTTATCCCTATCAGGAGCCGCGCGCCTCGAAGACGTTTCCAATGTCTGGAAGGGGGCCCGAAGGGTCGGGCTGTCAGATGAGCCTCCACCCCCATGTTTTCCCAAGCATTGGGAATGATCCTAATCATGTTATCCAGTGCTTGGAAAACGCAGGCCAAGAGAGACTTAGGCAGAAGACGCAGCGCATGGCGTGGTTGATAAGCGAACGCGGCGAAGCGCAGGCGCTCTACGAAGAAATCGCCGCGGCCCTCGGATACAAAAACAACAAGACGCCGTTTCGCAATCTGGCTCAGAGTCTGCCGATCTCTTCGCTCGCACAATACGGCGACGATTGGGAAACGGTTTATGCCGTTCTGCTCGGACTCTCGGGTCTGTTGCCGAAACAGCCCGGCGCCAAGTGGAGCACGGAGTCGAAAAACTACTTCCGCTCGTTGTGGGATTGCTGGTGGCGCGAAGAGCACAAATGGGAAGAGACGGCCCTGCTTACCCGTGCCGATTGGAGTTTTTCCGGTCTGCGCCCGTTGAATCATCCCGTCCGTCGCCTTTGCGCGCTGGCACAGTGGATTGTATCCGGATTTTTTGATGATGCCTTTGCGACGCGACTTGTCTCGCCGAAGATTTGCGAAGGAGGAAGCGCCGTGCCGCAACGCAGTTGCTTTTGGGCAACCCATATCGGATGGACGGGCACAGCGAAGAAGGCGGAGCTGGTGGGGAAGGGGCGGTTGCAGGCAATCGAGTTGAATGTGCTGGTGCCGTTCCGGTTGGCAAAAGGGGCGTCCTCTATTTTAGAAAACCTGCCGGTCGAGCCGATGAACAGCATCATCAGAGAAACGGCCTACACACTATTCGGGCCGGATCACTCTCCCAAACTCTACCGCAGTGCGCTGGCCCGGCAGGGGCTCATCCAAATTTTCAACGATTTTATTTTGGCCGGCCGGTCACTCTCTGACATGTAGACGCGCGGTATCCGACAGCCCGTTTGTTTCGGGAAAGGACGCTCTTATTTTCCGAGCCAGAGCTTGGCTTCTTCCAGATCACCGAAGAGTTTGATGTGTGCGCCCCGGTCGGTGGCCGCAGTTTCTACAAATTTCAGCAGGTCCCGCGCTTCTTCACACATATGTTGCTCAAACAGGGCGATCTTGCACGTCAGACGCTGACAGAGAAAAGGGAATCTTTCAATCAGATCAAAACAGTGCGTCATCGAAATTCGTCCGCAGGCTTTGAATTCAATCAGGATGCGCTTGGCCTCGTGCTCGTGCGAAATGATATGGAGTTGATCCCACTCCGGAAGGCTTTCCGGTGTATTCAGCCCCTTGGCGGCGGTGAAATAAAGCACCCCGTCCTGATACGAATGAGTGATCTGATGAGTCATGATTTTCGCCACAACGTTGCTTGTTTTTAAACCCCCAAAAGCCTCGCATGTTTCACAAATACGGCCGTGCTTTGAAAGCAAAAATTTAAACAAATTAAAAGGTGGGCAACCTAAACGTCTGTATTGTTAAAAATAAGACAATTTCCCCCGTTCGGGGGAACTTTACGGGGAGGGTGATCTTTCAACGTCTTGGTGCCCAGCGGCATCAGCCGATGTAGGAGCAGCAGTAGTCGGCAAGGGCCGGAACCTTGAGCTTGAAGGTGCTGTTGGCGGGCACCTCGAACGAGTCGCCCTCCTTGACGGTTTTCCATTCGGTTTTGCCGGGCAGCAGCACATCCATTTCGCCGCCGAGCATTTCTATAAGTTCAGCCGCGGCGGTGTCGAACTCGTAATCACCCGCCAGCATCACCCCGATCGTCTTTTTCGTTCCGTCGTCAAACAGCACCGAGCGGCTGGTCACCTTGCCGTCAAAATAGACGTTCGCTTTTTTCATTACCGTTACATTTTTAAATTCACTCATTGGGATTCTCCCTTGGGGTTATGATTCAGAAAGGCGTTTTTTAGGGGCTTCGAAGAGCAGGGCGTGGGCATCGCGCAGGATGCCGGGGATCTCTTTGGCAAACGGGCTGTTTTCGAGGAGCGGCTTGATCGCTTCTTCGTCGAGGTTGGCGGCGTTCTGTCCGGGGAACCAGTGTTCCGCATTGCCGAGCAGGTTGTAGCGCATTTTGCCGAACTCAACCAGATCGAGTCCTTTGGCATAGGTCCACAGCCGCAGGATTTCGGGAATGTTGATGTCGCCGGGTGTGTCGACCTGCCGCGGCAGGCCTTCGTGCCAGTGGTGTACCCACTCCGCGCCCAGCTCTTTTTCCAATGACTGGAAAAGCCGGGCTTCAATTTTTCCAATCAGCGGAAACTTCTCTTCCATGTTCTGGACGGTGGTGACGTGTTCAGCGAAGTCGGAGGGGCGGGCGGCGCCGATGGAGAGCGTGTGGACGTTCGGGTCGCGCAGACAATAGAGGTCGTTGAACTGCATCGGTGTCAGCGGATCACACAGCTCGATCAGTTTCGGCGGCGGCTGGTAGAGCATGCCGCCTTTATCGCAGGGGCTGATGATGAACACGCCCATGTCGAGCGCGGCGGCCGCATCAACCGGCGCGCGGTTCACCGGATGATAGACAAAGTACCAGTGCAGGTTGACGTAGTCGAACGGGCCGTTGTTGATGGCATCCACGACCAGATCGGATGGCCCGTGGCTGGAGAATCCGATGTGGCGGCAGCGGCCCTCTTCTTTTAGCTGCTCCACCGCGGGATAACATTTTTTTGCCTGTTCGAAGGTCGCCTCGTCGTTGACGCCGTGGATCGCGAGCAGGTCGACATACTCCAGCCCGAGCAGCCCGATCGATTTCTCGAAGGTTTCGATAAATTTTTCAGGGGAGTCTTCCGGCCCGACCTTGGTCTGAACCATCATTTCGTCGCGCGGTAGCGATGGCAGGAATTTTCCGAGCTGGAATTCGGAGGTGCCGTAGCCGCGCGCGGTTTCAATGTGGTTGATGCCGAGATTGAGGGCATAACGAACGGTGGCTTCCAGATTTTTCTGATTTTCTTCAGTGACGGATGCGCGGGCTTCGTCGTCGTCGTTCCAGCTTTGCTGGTAGCGCATTCCGCCGCAGGTGAGGACGGGCATTTGCAGTTCAGTTTTCCCGAAACGTCTTTTTGGAACAGGCATGGTTTAACTCCCTAAGGCTATGACGAGGGTGAGTGAGATGGCGGAGAGCAGGGTGCTGACAACAATAATGTGCCCGGCCAGCTCGCGATCGCTGTTGAAAATGTCGGCCAGCACATAGCTGGCGACGGCGGCGGGGCAGGCGAGGTAGATCAGCAGAATCTGGCGGTCGATGGCGGGCAGGTTCCACAGCAGGGCGAGGGCGAGGCCGATCAGCGGCTGGACAAACACCTGAATCGACGCGGCGGCGAACGAGCGCTTGAGTCCGTTCCGGATTCCTGCGAAGGAGAGGGAGGAGCCGATGCTCAGCAGGGCCAGCCCTAGCGCCATATTCCCGAGCGCGGTCAGCGAGCGCTGCACAATCTGCGGGGGAAGCAGGCCGGTGGCGTTCAGGGTCAGCCCGATTACGCAGGCAATGATGAGCGGGTTGGTGAACAGCTGCCGGGCGTAGATTTTCGCGGTGTCGGCGAAATGGATCTGTTTGCGGTCGCCATGCGCCAGCAGAACGGTGATCGAGACAATGTTGTAGAAGATAATGGCCGGCGCCAGCGCGACGGTGGCGACCGCTTCGAGGCCCGGGCGCATTCCGCTCATGGCGTACAGGATGACTGGCAGGCCGACAAACGCATTGTTCGCGCGGGCGGAACCCTGGATAAACGCGCCCAGCGCTTTGCGTTCGATGCGCATGAAACGGGCGACAACATAGGCCACCCCGATTGAGAGCAGAGTAGACAGAATCAGCAGCAGGGAGATGCGCGAAACGTCGCTGGAGCTGAAGCTGGCGTTGGAAATTTTATCGATCAGCAGCGCGGGCAGAGCGACCCAATAGGTGAGGCGGTTGATATTGCGCGCCAGATCCGGCGTGAAGAAAGAGGTGCGGGTCAGTCCTTTTCCGAGGGCGATCAGCAGAAAAACCGGCATCAAACTGTTAAACACGTGCATGCGTCGAAGAGTAGGGAATCCGCTTCCCAAAAAGCAACCCCTAAGCAGAGTCTGGAGCGCAAACCGCGCCGCACCCTGCCGGAATCATCCCGCCCGGGTCAGGTGTCCGTGGGCGGTTCCTTCTCAGCGTCCGCCGATGGGCCTGCTTCCGGTTTTTCTTCCTGCAGATGTTCAGCCAGTAGATCATCCAGTTTGAGCCCCGTCAGATGCGTCAGGGTCTTAACCAACGCAATCAGCACCAGAATCATCACCGCCATGCTCGGCAGCATCACAACGATATAGCCCAGTCCTGTCATCTTGCCGATTTCAGCCGTAAAGGCCTCGGTGCCTGGCACGCTCTTCAAAATCACCTTCGCTAGCCCGTAGTTCAGTGCAGAGGAGAGAAAGAAGGACGACGCCAACCCCCAGGTCAGTCCAACGAGGCGTTTTTCAAAAAGTTTTTCATTGCCGGTTTCGCGCAGCTTTTCGTGCAGTAGATCCACATTGAAAAGCTTTTCGCTCATCAGAAATTTTTTGATCAGCGGATAGGGTGTTTTTAGCGAGATCACAAACACCAGACCAATAATTAGTGGAATGGCCGCTTCCTTGATGGCGATCCACTGCGGCGGCAGTTTCAGAATACCGAAGATCCCGGTCAGCAGAACACTCACGACCCCGATGATCGAAACAAAATCCGCCCGGCGCTCTTTGATCAGTGTATGGATTCCGTAGCCAATGGGCAGAATCAGCGCGACAACCAGCCCCCACAGAGGCCCGAGATATTTATCCTTACTTAGATACGTCAGGACAATGACGGGAATCACCACATTCAGCATCACACTGACCATCGGGTGCTCTTCTTTGCGCGGTTCTTTGCTCATTATGAATGCTCCTTGTAAAAGCATTAAGCATACCTGAACTTTCCACTGGGTGGAACCTTTCGATATGACTTTTCCAAGGACTGGACTCGAGCGAAGCGAGAGAGGCTCAGCCGCAATTGAGGCGGGAGAATGACCAGCCGGAGAGCCAGAACCGGCCTGCGATGCGGAAAAATTCCGGGTGGACATCGCTCCCGGACGATTTTAGAATACTCCCCGCAGACGCGGGCATGGGGCTCGCGCCGAAGAACGGGGAGAGACAGGATGAGAGGATTAAGTCTATTAACCATCGCGATCTTGCTGACCGTAATGTTGGTGGCGGCACCGAAAGCCGAAGCCAAGAATCCGTTTGCGGGAAAGAGGGACGCTCCGGAATTGAAAATGGGCGGGGGCGCTGCAGAATTGGCGGAGGAAAAAACCGAAGCGGCCCAACAGATACGTGAACGCGAAATGAAGAAGGAGCAGGAAAAGCTTAAAGGTCTCGAAAAACAGAAGGCGAAAAAAGCCGAACAGGTTCAGAAAGAAATGGGAAAAGGATCTGAAAAAGGACAGGCCATGCGGGCAGAGAAAAGCAAGAAATGGTGGAAGTTCGGATTTGGCGAAGATGAGGAAGAGGTGGTTCCCGTAGTCGAATAGATCGTTGACCCCAATGAATAGAAAGAGGGCGCTTTGCATAAAGAAAGCGCCTTCTTTTATTTGCAAACAGCGTTACAATCCGACCATCATTCAACGGAGGCTGTCGTGAGAAATTTAATCATCCTGTGCTTGCTGGGGCTGTTCATTGCCGGCTGTTCCAAATCGGAGGAAAGCTCGAAAAGCGAACAGCTCGGACAGGGTTTCGCTGAGCAGATGAAAGCCCCGATCGAAAAGGCGCGCACCGCGTCAGAAAAGGCCTCCGCCACCCGTGAGGTGGAGATTCCAAAATAAACAGCGCCATGAAAACAATACCCGGCAAATGCCTTGAAATCCCGATCCGCATTCATGACGACCGCGAAATTGTCTGCTGCGATGATCTCCAGTTTACCTGAGGCTGGGGAAAAGGTGCCGGCGACTTTCTCGTTAAAATGGAGGCCGGCATCCTCTGCGTCGGATGGGTCGAGGAGCCCGCCTCCTCAACAGTGAACTTCGCGGCAGCGATCTTGAGCCGCTCACCCTCAAAGCTATCCGCCAGGAGTCTGTCGACAAACTCCACGTCGCCTCCATCGCCGCTGAAATTACCCTCGCCCACCATTGCCTGGTCAGCGGCACTGAATACATTCAGAGATAGACATGCGATGGATTCTCAAGAGGCAAGGTGAGCCCCGCGGAGCGCGGGGCGGCCCCGGCTTATTCGTTGAGCAGAACAAGTGCGCGGTCATTGTCGTCCGTGGACAGCACGGCCAGACACGTCTCATTGGAAACCGGCGCGCTGGCGTAGAGATACTGAATATTCACTCCGCCACCGCCGATCTTTTCACACAGACTGCTGAGCATCCCCGGCGAGTGCTTCATCAGCACCTCCACCGAGTCGACTTCTTCGGGGGCATATTTGTGCGCGCGCAACGCATCAACAGCCCGGAGATTATCATCGGTTACCAACCGGACAACCCCCTTGTTCCCGTCCTCCACCCAAGCTGCAACCGCCCGGATATTCACGCCTTTTTCGGCAACGATCCGAGTGAGCTGCGCCAGGATGCCGATATCGTTAAATACCCGGACGGACACCTCCTTGCAGTGTTTTGCGGTGATCATTTTCATCACCCCCTCCCTCTCGATAGTATTTTCTTCCTGAGGGGCGGTTTTGTCCAGCCCTGAACTCGGTGACCTAGAGTTCAAAATTCGCATTTTTCTACTGACCTGTTCTCCCGAAGGGCTACACTTCCCATAGAGGGGAGGGAGAGATATGAAAACACTGGTCTTAGTTCGACATGGCAAGGCGGGACACGCGGGTGCAGATATGGATCGCCCGCTCACTCGCCGGGGTCATACGGAGTCCGAACAAATGGCGGAACATTTCCACGAGTACGGGTTGCCAATTCATGCCGTCCTCTGCAGTCCTGCGCTGCGCGCGAGAACCACCGCGAAATATTTCGCCGACTGGGCGGTGCTGCCGGTTGGGGTGGACGAGCGCCTCTACGACGCCGGAGTGCCGGAGCTGCTGGATGTGGTTCAGGGCGCCGAGGACTTTCAGGAAACCATTCTACTGGTCGGGCACAACCCCGGTCTCAGCGAATTCCTGCGGGAGCTTCTCGACCGGGAGCATGACGATATGCCGGCCGGTTCGCTGGCCATCGTCAACTTTGATGTTCCCGAGTGGGTGGACGTCTTCGCCGGGAGTGGAAAACTTGAATGGTTCATGACACCCAAAATGATCGCGGAGGAACACAAAGCGGCTTGATTGGCCAATATGTAGAGGCCGCGGGCGGCGGCGGGACCAATCAGCGGAATTTCTCAAACAGCTCTTTGTGATCCCGCTCAATGGAAACCTCGGCGGAACAGCTCCGGTGGTGAAATTTCCGGTACAGCTTGATCTGCAGAAGAATGCCGCCGAGGCCGATGGCCGCCAGATAAATCAGCAGGCGGCTCAGGTGGACTCCGGCCCAGTCAAAAATCATCGCGCTCAGGCTGCCGGCTACAATCGCTACGGAAATCACAAATGAGCAGATCATCATATAATCTTTCAGCCCGACTTTTTCGTCCTGCATAAAATCGACCGTATGCACGCGGGCGATCTCAAACGTAATCCCCTGCAGCGTGAAGATCGACACAATCACATACGTGAACAGCACGATGGAGCGGCTGATGGACAGGTAGCTCGCAATCTGAATCACATCGAGCACAATCCCGAACAGGTAGATGTTATAAATCTTCACATGCTTGAACAGCGGCTGAACAAACCCGTCCAACGCGCCCAACAGCATGTAAAAACTGATCATGAAAACCGGCAGGTGAATCCCTTCCAGCTTGGTGACAAACGGGATCAGCGTCCAGTCGATGTACGTCACCAGAAACAGAGTTGCGGCCTGCATTTTCAGAAAACGGCTGCGCCGGACCTCCTCGAAAATCACGCGGTAATTGCGAATCGGCATACGACCCCCTTAACCGCCGGCAGTATACAACATGCGCCGGAAAAACATCTAAAAATCGCGCCAATTTCCAACCATCTTGTCCCGCCTCAGATTTAGCGCCGGCGGATGGAAAAATGATCGCCACGAAAAACACGAAAATCCACAAAAAGGAGAGGTGGGACGTGACCTCCGGGCACGTTTTCCAATGTTTGGAAAAATGGGGGCCGAAAGTTTAAAGGTTTAGAAAAATTGTAGCCGGGCACGGTGGGCGCGGTCATCGCCCGCACCTACAGCCATCCAATGGATTGAAACGTTTAACCACGAAAAACACGAACCACACGAAAGGGTTCCGGTGCTTGGAAAGTGGGACAGGCTTCCAGCCTGCCTGCAGAGAATCGAGCTTGCGAGATAGGCGGTTGTATTCAATCGCAACGAAGAAGCAATCCGTTTCCAAGGTTCGGAAGAAAAGGTTCCAACCATTGGAAACATCATTTCATAGGACTGCCTGTCAGGCCGTAGCTTTATGCGAAGGCTGAACCCCTTCGCCTTGGAAAAAGATCGAGAGGTAGGGCGACGCCTCCGGCGGAGCCGATTCTCATGATTTTGCCCTCAATGATTTTGCCCAAAACCTGATCCGTTTATGAAAGGTGTCAGTGAAAGGGGTGAAAGGTGTCAGCCCTATCTTTTAACGTTTTGCGTTTTTTGCGCTCCACGCTTCCAGCGTGGCAAGCTTTCGCGGTTAAAAAATATTCATCTTCATTCGCGTCAATTCGTGTTCATTCGCGGTTAAAAAATTAGTGAGCCTCCAGCCAATTCTGTCCGCCGCCGCAGTCGACAATTAGCGGCACGCTCAAAGGCAATGCGTCTTGCATCAGTTTCTGGATCTCAGGGATGAGTTCCTGTTCGTCGTTGTGGAGATCAAAAACCAATTCGTCATGAACTTGTAAAAGGAGCTTGCTCCTTTTGCCGCGCAGCATTTTTTCAATGCGGATCATGGCGATTTTGATGAGGTCGGCGGCGGAGCCCTGGATCGGCGCATTAATCGCGTAGCGCTCGGCGGCGGCGCGTACGGTTCCGTTGCTCGAGTTGATATCGCGGATGTGACGGCGGCGACCGGAGATCGTTTCGACATATCCCTTTTCTTTGGCCCCGGCGATGATGCCGTCCATGAAGGTTTTCACAGCCGGATACTGTGCGAAATAGTTTTCAATAATCTCGGCGGCTTCTTTGCGCGGGATGCGCAGCCGCTGCGAGAGGCCGAAGGCGGAGATGCCGTAGA
>JACNKZ010000023.1 GCA_014381785.1 Kiritimatiellota bacterium | reverse complement strand
AGTACGGGAACCGTCTCCACCAAAGGCTACGACGTGCCAGGGTGGTGGAGTACTGGGAACCTCAACCGTTCATGGTGAACCGCAGATTAACGCAGATCGGTGCGGGCATATTTTTTTAACCACAAAAAAACACAAAACACACGAAAAGTTTAGGCTTAATGATGAGTCTTTAACCTACTGGAAGTTGGCGAGTTTGATGTAAATGTAAGGCGTCGAAAGGTGAAGCTGTAGTGACCTACTGCGAACCTTTCGCAACGACACAGGTGCATCGAAATCGACAACCTTCCTAGAAGGTGGAGAGGTATAAGCGCTCAACCTTGGTTCGCGCCCAAGGCGTTTTACGTAAAAATTTGAGCGAGGATTTGATGGAGGGATCGCTCTTAAAGCAATTGATGTCGATGTGAAGGGCTAGCTGCTGCCAGCCGTAGTAATCCTCCAGCTCAGTGATCATTTTCTCTAACGTCACCCCGTGCAGTGGATTGTTTTTCTGTTCATCGGTCATTTCATTTTCCTCTAACCGGCTCCCCCATAGGGCTCAGTTTTTACCACTAATTTACACGAATAGACACTAATGAGTTCCAGAGTCTGGAAGATTTTATCGCGCGAAAGCGCAAAGCCGCCAAGGACGTTCCACGGTCTGGAAAAAATCAGAGTAAACGTTCCAAGGATTGGAAACACCTTTGCGCAGCTCCGCACCCTACTCCTTAGTGTGAATTGAACCGTGCCTGCGGCACTATTTCCTTCGGAAATTATTTATCGCTTCGCTTTCAGGTAGTTAGAAAAAAAGAGCTGCGGTATGCCGGATTATTCTGAAGAACCATACGATGCTTTGGTCGACAGGCTTCCGACCGCAATCGAATCTGATCCGACGGTGAGTTCATCCAGATGCCTAATGCTCAGCGCGGAACAGAGGCTTAACAGTCCAACGTCATCCTCTGCGATCTCAAGGGATGTATCGTCCAGTGACATGGCTCCCGGAAGTCCCGAACTGACAGGAAGAGAAAGAACTCCTTTTGCCTTTTCAACTTCGGCGATGTTGCGATTTTTTGTTTTCTGCAGTGAAGAAGAATAGGCATTTAGAATATAGGGAATACCCATCACGGCCAGCAGACCGAGGATCGCAACGATAATCATGATCTCAGTTAGCGTAAATCCCTGCTTTTTAATTCCTCTCATCTTAACATCTTCTCCACCGAATATAATTGCCTAAAATTTATATAACTCACGACGCCTTCTCAGGATAAAGAGCACCACAGTTCTTTATATGAAGCAGGAGGTATGCCGACATGGAAAAGTTAATTTTCCTAAGGAAATGGCTGTTTTTAAACTTAGAAACCCGACAAGGGCGATAAAAAGTACCGACAGGATCTTCTACACAGTAAAATTTACTCACTCACTACTGTCGATTTAATGTAATATTTACATTCAGTTGGCTAAACCAACCTCCGTTTAGCTGGCATGCCGGATTATTCTGAAGAATCAATACGATGCTTTAGTCGACAGGGTTCCGATCGCAATCGAATCCGATCCGACGATGAGTTCATCCAGATTCCTAATACTCAGCGCGGAACAGAGGTTTGATAATCCAGCCGCATCCGTTGCGATCTCAAGGTTCGAATCGGCCAGCGCCATGGCGCCCGGAATTCTCGAACTGACAGGAAGAGAAAGAACCCCTTTCGCCTTTTCGACCTCAGCGATGTTGCGGTTTTTTGCTTTTTTCATGGAAGAGGAATAGGCGTTGAGAATGTAGGGAATACCCATCACGGCCAGCAGGCCGATGATCGCAACGATAATCATGATTTCAGTTAGCGTAAACCCTTGTTTTTCAATTCATCTCATCAAACTTCTCCACCGCCCAATTATCCAAAATTCACATGATTTCCGACGCCTTCATAGGACAAGCGGAATCGCACTTTTTCACTAAAAAGCTGAAAGCTACCCTGTATTTATGCTTACAAAAAGGTTCGATTTGAACTATTTCGCGTCGTTAATGACGTATTGAAAATGCGGCTGTCACCACACCGCAGCCGAGTTGCTCTCGTTCCACAGGGAGTCCACGGGTTTAAAAAACATTGCGGAATTTTTATAAACATTAGAAAGTGAAAGCTTTAAGCATCCAACCTGCTCGCAATGCTACGCATAGCGTTGAAGGCGGGGGCTTGGAACCCAGGAGCTTGGCGTTAATGAAAAACCAGAATCTTCTTAAAAGCATCGGACCGGGCATTTTGCTGGCCGGGGCGGCCATCGGCGGCTCCCACCTGCTCGCTTCCACCACGGCGGGTGCAAGGTACGGCTTTTCCCTGCTCTGGATTGTCCTGCTGATCAATCTGCTTAAATATCCGTTCTTTGAATACGGTCAGCGCTACACCGCCGCCACCGGCGAAACCATTCTCGACGGCTACATGCGGCTCGGCCGCTGGGAGCTGCTGATTTTCTTTCTGCTCAATCTGTTCACCGCCATCGCCAATATTGCCGGGGTTTCGCTGATTGCCGGAATCCTCGCCGCCGAACTGTTCGGCACGGCGCCGCATCCGTTCCTCTGGACCGGTGGCATTCTGGGCATTTGTGTGACGCTGATGATTGCCGGCAAATATAAGTGGCTCGACCGCGCGATGAAAATCCAGATTTCTCTGCTGGCGCTGGCCACAGTGATCGCACTGGCCGCCGCCGCCCGCTACAACCACGGCTTTGCGCTCGCCGCCGCCCCGCCCGCGGTCTGGAACAAGACCGGCCTGCTGTTTTTGATTGCGCTGATGGGCTGGATGCCGGCACCGATTGAGCTGTCGGCGTGGACCTCGCTCTGGATGCAGGAGCGCAAAAAAGAGACCGGCCACGCGGCGACCGTGCGCGAGGCGCGAATTGATTTTCACATCGGCTATTTCACCACCGCCGCGCTGGCGGTGGTATTCCTTTCGCTCGGCGCACTGGTGATGTTCGGCTCCGGCGAAACCCTTCAGGCGGGCGCGGGATTTGCCAAACAGTTCATCGAACTCTACACCCGGGCGCTCGGCTCCTGGATCCGCCCCGTGGTCGCACTGGCCGCTTTCATCACCATGTTCAGCACCTCGCTGACCTGTATTGACGGCTACCCGCGCGCGCTGGCCGCTTCACTCCAGCGGATAGTTCCGGCATGGCAAAACCGCTTTAAACCGCTCTACTTCACCGTCATGAGCCTGACGGCCCTGCTCTCGCTGGCCGTGGTCGGACTGTTTTTGCAGAGTCTGAAGGTGCTGCTCGAAGTGGCCATGATTCTTTCGTTCCTGGCCGCGCCGGTTTTCGCCATCATCAACTACCGCATCGTCACCGCCGGCTTTATGCCCGCTGGCGACCGCCCCGGCAAAGCGATGCGCGCCCTGAGCTGGGCGGGCATCCTTTTCCTCGCCGGATTCAGCCTCCTTTTCATTATTTCCCGTTTCACCGGAAGCTGATGAAGTAAGAGTTCCCAACGAATGAAAAAAATCAACGAATGAAGATATATCAGATGCTGCCGTTTCGTTGCTTTTTGTCATTCGTTGGAATATCTCCCATTAATTCGCGTTGATTGGCGTTCATTCGCGGTTAAACTCTCCCCATCCCAGAAGGAGTTTAAAAAAAATGAAAAACCTGTTTTACGACCTGCTTAAAGAAATCGGCGAAGACCCGGAACGTGAAGGGCTCAAAGACACCCCGCACCGCGTGGCGGAGTCCTACAAATTTCTGACCCGCGGCTATCATCAGGACATCGACGTGGTGCTCAACAACGCCTACTTCGAAGCCGAAGACAACCATATGGTGATTGTGAAGGACATCGAGCTCTACAGCCTGTGCGAGCACCACATGCTTCCCTTCATCGGCAAGTGCCACATCGGCTACATCCC
>JACNKZ010000086.1 GCA_014381785.1 Kiritimatiellota bacterium | reverse complement strand
TAGAGCATGTGACTTTTAATCACAGGGTCCTGGGTTCGAGCCCCAGCCGGCTCACTCTTTTTTACAAAAGAGTGTTCTTCTTCCCCGTCGCCTTTCCAATCGTTGGAAAAAACGAGCCGCACCCAATTCAAGGTTTGGAAAGTTTTGTATTTCAACTCGGTGACAGGCGGGTAGTATTCAAGCCCTATGAGCTGGTACATTACTCTTCTCGCCTGCGGGCTGTTTTTGATCGGGATCGAAATTTTTGTTCCGGGTGGAATTCTCGGCATTTTCGGCGCGATCGCGTTGATCGGCGCGGCGGTTATGGGGTTTTACATTTTCCCGCTGTGGCTCAGCTGGCTCAGTGTATTTATCATCCTCGGCCTGGCCGGCCTGGCGGTTTTTGTCTGGATGAAATATCTACCGCAAAGCCCGATCGGCAGAGCATTGTCGCTATCGCAGGAAATCGACAAAAAAGACCAAGATGATTCTCTCTGGAAACCCGGCATGACCGGAACCGCGCTGAGCGAGCTGCGCCCTGCAGGCAAAGCGATGATTGACGGGCAGCGCGCCGATGTGATTGCCGACACCGGCACCTGGATCCAGCACGATGCCAAAATTGAAATTGTCCGGGTTGCCGGCAACCGTATTTATGTGAAAGAAGCCAATGTCTAAAGTCCACAGTCTACTGCTTAGAGTCCTGATTGTACTGCTGCTGAATGTTTTCAGTGCGCAGGCGATTGAATTTATTCAAACCAATCAATTTGTGATTACAGAAATGGAGTCCATGCCGGAGGAAAGCTGGATTTCCGCGCAATCGCTTACCATTAACGGTTCGGTCTCGAACGACCTGTTTGCGAGCGCGCCGGTGATGGAGCTGAACGGCACCTTCCATGGCGATGCCTGGTGTGCCGGCAACAGTATCACCGGCGCGGGAATCTTCCTGAACAGCGCGCGCCTGATATCCAGAATTACCCAGATTCAAGGCACACATTACGGCTCAGTGACCGCTGTAGGAACCACCGTCAAAATCGACCGAACCGCCGTACTCTACAGCGATCTGCTTTGCGTGGGAGAAAATGTAATTCTCGAGGGCTCCGTCAGCGGCAAGGTGCGGGTGCTGGCTCAACGGGTCACGCTCGGCGGACAGATCAAGGGCGACACATCGATTACCGCTCAGGAAATCGTCATCCTGCCCGGCACGGTGATTAACGGCAACCTGAGCTATCAGGCTCCAAACGAGCTGGTGCTCTCACCCTCGGTTATCCTGAATGGAGAACTGCAAAGGCGCTTTAGCCCTGCGCCCGTCCGACGGCTTATGAAAAAGAACCTCGGGGGACACTTTATGTTCGCCCTGGCCGCGCTGGTCACCGGACTGGTTTTCATCGGGCTTTTTCCACGCTACAACGGAACCGCACTGCATCTCCTGAGTGAATCGCGCGGACTCTGCTCATTGGCGGGCTTCGCCGGACTGGTTCTGCTGCCCATGGGAGCTTTTGTTCTGCTCCTCACGGTGGTCGCCCTGCCGCTGAGCATCCTGATCCTCCTTTTCTACTTCATCCTGCTCTATCTGAGCAAAATTGCCGTTGCGCTCTGGATCGGCTCAGCCGTTCTGCGGCGGAGAGAATTCAACAAACAAAAGATTGCCGCTCCGCTGACGCTCGGTCTGCTGATACTCTATGCGCTCACCAGCTTCACCGCCGCTGAAATGATCGTAAACATTCTGGTCATCATCCTGGGCCTCGGTGCCCTGCTCATTGCACTTTTCAAAAAACCGGTACTGATTATTCAGGCACCAAACGCTATCAACGAAATCAACAAGGAGGGTTAACTCATGGGACCTATATTAGGCATCTTTCTACTCGTCGTCGTATTTGTCTTCGCCGCCATCATTCTTTCTGTACTGGCCGCCTGGGTTCAGGCCTGGGGATCCGGAGCGTACATCCGGCTCAGCAGTCTGATCGGGATGAAAATCCTGCGCAAAGTGCCGGTGATGATGATCACCCGCACCCGCATTCAGGCCACCAAAGCCGGAATCGACATCTCCACCGACCTGCTCGAAGCGCACTACCTGGCCCGCGGCAACGTCATGAACGTGGTGCAGGCGCTGATTGCGGCCGATAAAGCCAATATTGAGCTGAGCTTCCAGCAGGCCGCCGCCATCGACCTCGCCGGACGCGATATCCTCGACGCCGTCACGACCAGCGTGAACCCG
The DNA here is from genome assembly GCA_014381785.1 of Kiritimatiellota bacterium. GTDB lineage: Bacteria > Verrucomicrobiota > Kiritimatiellia > Kiritimatiellales > Tichowtungiaceae > Tichowtungia. The sequence continues at coordinate 18,880 of JACNKZ010000086.1, read as the reverse complement.
AAAGTGATTGACTGCCCCAACCCCGAAAAAGGCGCTCCTTTCCTCGACGCCGTGGCCAAAGACGGAATCCGCCTGCTGATCAAAGCGCGCGTCACGGTTCGCACCAACCTCGAACAGCTCGTCGGCGGAGCCACCGAAGACACCATCATCGCGCGCGTCGGCCAAGGCATCGTCAGCGCCGTCGGCTCCATGGTTTCTTACAAGAACGTGCTCGAAAACCCCGACCACATCTCCCGCAAAGTGCTCGACAGCGGACTCGACGCCCAGACCGCCTTCGAAATCGTTTCCATCGACATCGCTGACGTTTCTGTGGCCGGAACCGCCAACACGGCCAATGTGGGCGCACAGCTCGAAACCGAACGTGCCGAAGCCGATAAAAAGATGCGTCAGGCCGAAGCGGAAGGCCGCCGCGCCATGGCGATCGCCCAGGAACAGGAAATGCGCGCCCGCGTACAGGAAATGCAGGCGAAGGTGATCGAAGCGCAGGCGCAGGTTCCGCTGGCCATTGCTCAGGCCTTCAAAGACGGCAACCTCGGCGTGATGGATTTCTACAAAATGCAAAACGTGATGGCCGACACCTCCATGCGCGAATCCCTCTCCAGTGGTGACGATTCAACAAGCGAGTAGCGTTTTGTCATCATCTGAATCCTGATCGTACTCACAATCGGTGAGAGATCGGGATGAAGAGAAAGAATAAGAATATGCCTATCGCAGCCATAAATCTGGACGGAGTCCTTCCACTGATCGTCGGTTTGGTCTGGGTGATTGCCCAGATTGCCGGAGCGGCGGCCAAGAAAAAAACGGCTTCGCAGTCGCGCCCGCAACCCCGAAGGAATGCCGGCGAGACAGAAGAGTCACCTGCCCTGAGCGGAGTCGACGGGTTTGCCGATCTGATGCGCCAGATCAGCGGAACGCAGGAAATAAAAATTCCGCCTCGGCCGGAACCGGACGAAATCAAGCCCCAACCCGCCATGCAGCCTGTCCGTCAAACGGCCCCTGCTCCGATGACGAAATCCGACAATGTGGCAGCGGTGGATATCCGTCCGACTCTGAGCGCATTCAGAACAGCCATGCCGGCGATGAAACTGCCCGCCATGAACCTGAGCTTCCGAACCTCGGAAAAATCGGGATCCGGTCTTCCAAGGGTTGGAAAAATCATCAATCCGGCCGACCGGCAGACTCTGCGCCGCGCCGTCCTCGGCCACATTATCCTCGGGAAACCGCGGGCAATGGAGAATTGGAACAGCGGGACCGTGGATTAATGCCCCGCCGGATGGGCCTCCGCTTCCACCGCCGCCGAGATGTTGCGCTCGGTATTTTCAGGCATCCACGGTGACAATACCGTCAGCATTCCCCAGGCGATGAAGCAGGCGATCAGCGCAGAGAGCGCGCCGATTTTCAGCCACTGAAAAAAGCTGACGTGCATTTTGAAGTTTTTCTCGAGCATGCCGAGCGCGACGATATTGGCGGTGCTGCCGATGAGCGTAATGTTCCCGCCAAAGCAGGCGCCGAAAAGAAGAGCCCACCATAGCGGCATAACTTTTACGCTTTCACCGAGCGACTCAATAACCGGTGCAAAAGCGGCCACAAAAATGACGTTGTCGACAAACGCCGAGCCGATGGCCGTCGTGGCCATAATCACCGGAATGAGGATGTTCAGATCGGTTCCAAACGTGGAGGTGAAGCGGTCGGCCATGAGTTTGGTGACGCCGGTATAGGCTAAGGTTCCGGCAATGGCGAAGAGTAGCATGAAAAAAAGCAGGGTCCACCAGTCGACTTCGGCCTCGACGTAGTGGCGCGCGCGGTCGCGCTTGAAAATCATAATGATTCCGGCGCAGGCCAGCGGGGCGACGAGCAGAATGCTGTTGGGATCCAACTGCAGGGCCTCCTCGAGCGTGTGGTGTAGCGCAATGAAGATGAGCGTGAGCAGCAAGACCGTCAGCCCCTTTCCGTAGGGAACCTTCACTTTGGGAACCAGACTGAGATCGCGGTCCATGCGGTCCTTAAGGCGCACATCAAATTCGTCGAGCTCTTTGCGGTACCACCACATGGTGACCGCCACACAGGATCCGAGCGCCAAAACCATGACAGGGAAAGCCCACTGGATGAAATCAGAAAAGGTGAGGTGTGCTTTAGTTCCGATATAGATGCCGACGGGGTTGCCCATCATGGTTCCCGCGCTGCCGATATTGGTACACAGCACGCAGATAATGATATAGGGCGCCGGGTTGAGTTTCAGACGGTTACAGACCTGGAAAACAAGGGTGGAGATAAAGATAATGGAGGTCACCTCATCGACTGCGCAGGCCAGCAGCGCAGAGGCGACCGCCGTGACGGCAATGAATTTGCGCCCCGTGATTCTCGGGATCGACATAATGCTCTGCACAATCCAGGTGAAGAAACCCAAGTCGCGCAACGCGCCGACAATGATCATCATCCCGACCAAAAAGAGGATCACCGGCAGGGAGGCCTCTTTAACAAAATGGTCAATATCGAGCGATTTAGTAAAAATCAGCACACCGATACCGAGAAAAGCGATCGCGAGCCGGAAGTTCCAAAAGAAGAGCGTTCCAAGAATAATGGCCAGAAAAACCGAGGTGGCTGCCGATTGCTGACGGGTCAGCCCCATCGCCGCGCCCCCGAACCCAACGCTCAGACTGATCCCAAGCAGCAATGCCATGCGTCCGATCAACTGTTTTAAACTGAGTTCCCCTCCGTGGTCGTCGCTTCCGTGCATCGTATTATCCTCATAATCTTAATCGCACTCATAATCTCAGTCTCACTCAACCTGCCCCGCAGAAGGATTAGGAGTACGAGTAAGATTAGGATTATAAAATTATCTACGCCCAGAAAAGTTTCGTTGAAAATCCGCCCAGATCAACCACGCCGACCAGCTTCCGTCCGTCAAGCACCTGAATCTGGCGGGCCTGACTCATCAGGAAGACCTTAGCCAGCTGAACCGCCGGGGTGTCGGGAGGCACACTGACATAATCCTCACTCATAAAGTCGGCCAGCTTGGTTTCCTGATCTTTTTTCATCATCTCCGCAAAGGGTTCAAAACGCAGAATCGGCGTCAGATCCTCCATCCAAAGCAGATGCTGCGGCAGGCTCTGGCGAAGCAGATCTTCCATGCCGATCACGCCGCGCAGGTCGCCCTCCTCGTCGACAACCGGAATGTCGAGCACCCGCCGCGAGCAGAGCGTGGAGATGGCTTTGTTTAACGTATCGCCCTCCAGTAGGGTGATCGGCTCGGAATTCATCACATCCCCTGCGGTGAGATAATCCACAAACTTCTCTTCGGCTTTAAACAACTCATAGATATCATCTATCGTCGCCCCGCTGACAAACGTCGGAACATCTACATCTTTGAGGATAGATGAGAGCATCGAGAGTATTCGCAAATAAGCACTGGGATCTATTTTCGGCGTCAACACCAGCAGAATCAAATTGACTGGATCCTTATCCTCGTCAAATACAATGCCCTGCCGGGTCGTACCGATAGCAACCAGCGGCTTTTCCAGTGCATCCAGCCGGGCGTGCGGCAGCGCAACCCCGGGGGCAATCACGGTCGGCAGAACCGCCTCCCGTTCTTTAAGTGCCTGACCGGCCGCGGCCTCGTCAAAACCGTCTTTGGTTTTGGCGAGTTGATCGACCAGTCGTATAAGGGCGTCATCCCTCGACGTTGCACCAACCTCAAAAAGAATATTCTCCCGACTCAGACAATCGCACAGCTGGATATCCATACACACCTCCTGTGTAACAACTGTTGATCAGCATATTGGTTTTTTCAACCCTTGGAAACTCCGAAAGCTGTTTTCCGGCAGACTTGCGGCGGAGGAATTTCACAGGTAGGTTTTCAGGATGGAACCACCGGAAATTCAACAGCTTTTAGAAGTCTGCATGAAAGCCGCCCGCACGGCGGGGGATCATGCCCTTAAAAACATTCACCGGCGCGAAGAGGCGCTCGAAACATTCGATCACGACATTAAACTGGTTATGGATCGCGAATGCCAAACGATTGCCGAGCAGATCATTCACTCGAGCTTTCCGGATCATGCCATTCTCGGCGAAGAAGGCGCCATTGAGACCCCGCATGATTTCGAGTGGATTATCGACCCGATCGACGGCACTGCAAACTACACCCGGGGCATTCCGGCCTGGTGCTGCTCCATCGCTGTCCGGCATCTCGACAGCGTCCTCGCAGGGTGCGTTTACGTTCCGGTACTCAACGAATGTTTTACCGCCACCCAGACCGGCCCCGCCCTGCTCAACGGCGAACCGATCCGCGTTTCCGATGTTCAAACCCTTGAAAAAGCCACCTTTTTCGGTGGACTCACCAAAGACATCGACCCCAAAGCGGTCGGCCTGTTCTGCGAGCTGGCGCCGCGCGTCAATAAAATCCGGATGATCGGCTGCGCAGCCATCGACACCTGTCACGTTGCCTGCGGCCGCTCCGACGGCTACTGCGAACCCGGCCTCTACATCTGGGATATCGCCGCCGCCGGTCTCATTGCACAGCGGGCCGGGGCAGTCATCACCGAATGGGAGCGCGACGAGCCGAACGGCGTCCGCTTCCTCTGCACCACACCCGCCATCCATAACGACCTCAGAGAAATCGTTGAACAGCACTTTGATAAATAATATAGAAATAACGATCCGCAGATTACGCAGATGCACACAGATGAGAACCCGAAAAATCTGCGCTTATCGGATGTCTCATCTGTGGATAAAATTATTTGATTAACTATGAAAAATAAAAAACAGCTTCCGGATCTGCACTACTTTTACGAAGCCTCCGTTCAGGGGGTGGATTGGGATATCGACTTCGCCGCACGGATCTTCAAAAACAAACGCAAACATCAGGCGCTCGATTTGCGTGAGGATTTCTGCGGTACAGCCAAGCTGGCCTGCGAGTGGGTCAGCCGGTCGCCTAAGCGCCGCGCATGGGGTGTGGATATCGATCAGCCGACCCTCGACTGGGGATTGACGCACAACATCCCCTACATCGGCGAAAAAGCCGGAAAAATCGAACTGGTGTGCGGCGATGTCATGACGGCAAACACGCCGCCGGTCGATCTGGTCATGGCGCTCAACTTTTCCTACTGCATTTTTAAAACCCGCGACATCCTCCGCTCCTACTTTAAAACCGTGCGCAAATCGCTCAAAAAGGACGGTCTGTTTGTAATGGATTTGTACGGCGGGACGGAGGCCATTGAGGCGAAGCTTGAGCCGCGCGATGTCGAAGGATTCACCGCCAAAGACGGCACCCGGGTTCCGCCGTTCGAATATGTCTGGGATCAGAATGTCTACAACGTCATCGACCACCATGTCGTCAACTACATCCACTTTAAGGTTCCCGGATTTGGCAAAATCAAAAAAGCCTTCACTTATGACTGGCGGCTGTGGACCTTGCCCGAGATTCAGGAACTTCTGATCGAAGCCGGCTTCAAATCAGCTGAGGTCTATCTGCACGGTTGGAATAAGGACGGAGAATCCGACGAAACCTATCGCCGCCGCACAACTTACGAAAACTCGCTCGGCTGGGTCGCCTACATCGTCGGCATCAAATAGAAATTCCGGTTTGCATCTTTCTGGCAACTGCCGATAATCCAACGCAGTTGAAAGGGAGGCATCGCCATGAAAATTATCGCGACTATTGATTTCTCAACCACTTCAGAAAGCATTCTTAAACACACGGAAATCTACGCCAAAGCGTTTGACGCCGAGGTGTTTCTTGTCCATGCCGAACCCGAAACCATTACGGATGACTTCGAAGAAATGGATCACACGCCGGAAGCCGTCATGTTGAAAAAAGACGCGCGTTCACTCGAAAAGGCCGGCGTAAAAGTGACCCCCCTGTTTTTGCAAGGCTCCGTCTGCGAGGCAATCCTGAATGAAGCACGGCGCCTTGAAGCGAACCTGATTATCATCGGAGCTCACGGCCACGGCAGCACGCGCTGCAAGGCCTCGGTCGGCGATATCAGCGAGTGCGTTCTACTTCGCTCCAGAATCCCTGTGCTGATCATCCCTGCCGAACACTGATCCGCGAAAATAACCGACGGGGAACAACGGCGGGGAATCCAACAAGACCTACCGCCGCCGAACGGATTACAATTACTCTTCTATATCGACTGCCGCAGGATGCGAGCGACCTAGATCCCAGAATTCGCGTCGGAGTTTCGTGCCATCCGATGTGGTATGCAACACCTGAACGCACAGTCCCACCAACTCTTCCGCAACCCGGTTTGGCCCGTCCACTGCACGTCCATTCTCGTCGCCCTGCAATGAAGAAGAAACCAAAACAAACGGCTCCGTTTCTGTTTCAACTCGTTCCCGGGGCGCAATCAAACGAAGCCCCATTTCTCCGGAGTAAAACTTAAGGCTCTCTTCTGTTTTCGATTCGGCATCCCAAAACTGATCCACCTTATAATAACAGCAATACCGGACAACCAGATTGGTCAGGCTCCTGTCTCCGGTATTGTTGAACTCTAAAAAATACCGAAACGCATCATACTCAACAGAATTATGACCGTTTTTATTTTTTTTAAGATCCCACTTCTCCAGTTCTTTTTTTGTAAAATCTCTTCGTTCAATTTTAAGATCTAGCTTTTCGATCTCCATTATTTCAGGAGCCTGGGGCGTTTCCAAAAAAACAGACGAGCTTGTCGGCTTGGGCTCCTTCGCCAACACAGGTGCGCAAAGAAGCCCCGCAATGAATACAGCAATTATTCGGTTCATCATATGTACAGCTCCCAATAGAAATACCCTCGGCCTATCCCCATATCGAAATCGGTTTAATGGGAGAGTTAGGCTAAACGACCCTGTTATAAAGACAAACCTTAAAAACATGCAAAATGATCGAAAACCAAGGCCCCTTCCGAGACCTTGGAAAAACAGCTTCCAAACCTTGCAAAACCGGGCTTGTTTTTTCCAGACATCCGGTCGCGCCAGCACTAAAAAAATCGAAGACGGATGACGCTTTTCGGCTTGCTTTCTCCAACCATTGGAAAATGGTGGCTAGAACGCCAAAAACCCCCGTTTTTAGGTGATTTTTTTAGGTTTTTTGCCCCCTTTTTTGTAGCCCGGTTTACCGCAGTTCTGTAGTATGTGTTCTTTACGATTTGAAGAGAAAAAGGAGATCTATGTCTGATAACAAAAATGCTGCCCTGAACCCCGATTCCAAGGGATACGGCGCCGACCACATTACCGTTCTGGAGGGCATTGCCGCCGTCCGCAAGCGCCCCGCCATGTATATCGGAGATACCGGTTCGCGCGGGTACCACCACTGTGTTTATGAGGTCGTCGACAACTCAATCGACGAAGCCCTCGCCGGCTACTGTTCCAATGTGGATGTCTGCATCAACGATGATGGATCGCTGAGCGTTACCGACGACGGCCGCGGAATCCCGGTCGACATGCACAAGGCCGAAGGCAAGCCAGCCGTTACGGTGGTACTGACGGTTCTCCATGCGGGCGGAAAATTTGACTCCGACACCTACAAAGTATCCGGCGGACTGCACGGGGTCGGCGTCTCCTGCGTGAACGCCCTCTCCGAATGGCTGGAAGTGGAAGTCAAACGCGACGGCTTTATTCACCATCAGCGTTTTGAAAAAGGCGTGGAAGTCACTGAGCTGGTCAAAATCGGCAAAACAACCTCCACGGGAACAAAAGTGACCTTTTTACCCGACATGAGCATCTTCACCCACACCGGCGGATTCCAGTGGGATACCCTCGCCTCCCGCCTGCGCGAGATGGCCTTCCTCAACCGCGGCACGAAAATCACACTGAAAGAGGATGCCACCGGCCGCGAGGAGGTTTTCCAATACGAAGGCGGTATTTCGGAGTTTGTTCAGCATCTCAATAAAAACAAAGCTCCGATGCATCCCGACGTGATCTACTTTGAGCGCGAGAAGGATGATGTGGTCGTCGAAATCGCCATGCAGTATTCCGATGCGTACAACGAAACCATCTTTTCGTTTGCCAACAACATTAACACCATTGAGGGCGGAACCCATCTCTCCGGCTTCCGAAGCGCCCTCACCCGCACGGTGAATGCCTACGCAAAAACCAACAAACTGATCAAAGACGAAAAGGATGGCATGGGCGGAGATGATATCCGCGAAGGCATCACCGCGGTTCTCAGCGTGAAGATCCCCGACCCGCAGTTTGAGGGGCAGACCAAAACCAAGCTCGGCAACGGCGAAGTGGAAGGGATTGTCCAGCAGATCGTCAACGACGAGCTGGGGACATATTTCGAGGAAAATCCGGCGGTCGCCCGTACGATTATCGAAAAGGCGGTGGTGGCGGCCCGCGCCCGCAGCGCGGCGCGCAAGGCGCGCGACCTCGCCCGGCGCAAAGGCGCGCTGGAAAGCGGCGGCCTGCCCGGCAAGCTGGCCGACTGCTCCAGCCGCGACCCGGCCAAGACCGAACTGTTTATTGTTGAGGGTGACTCCGCCGGCGGTTCCGCCAAGCAGGGCCGCGAGCGCGAGTTCCAGGCGATCCTTCCGGTAAAAGGCAAAGTGATCAACGTTGAAAAAGCCCGGCTGGACAAAGTGCTCAACAACGAGGAAATCCGCACCATGATCACCGCGATCGGCACCGGCATCGGCACAGACGATTTCGACATCAACAAAGCGCGTTACCATAAAATCATCATCATGACCGACGCCGATGTCGACGGTGCGCACATCCGCACACTGCTGCTGACCTTCTTCTACCGTCAGATGACTCAGCTGATTGAGCACGGCTATATCTACATCGCCCAGCCGCCGCTCTATAAAGTGACACGCCGCAAGCGCGAGGAATATGTCGAAAGCGACGAGCACCTGACCCGGATTTTACTGGACCTCGGGGCGGACGGTCTACTGCTCGAGAAACTCGACGGCACTCAGCTGCTCGACACCAAAGGGCTGCGCGAACTGCTCGAACTGCTGACGGAAATCGAAGGGATTTCCGACAAACTCCGCCGGCGCGGCGTCCTGTTGAAAGACTACCTGAAGCACCGCAACCCCGAGACGGGCCAGTTCCCTCTCTACCAAACCGCCATTGACGGTGAAAACGGAATCCCCGAGTACCGCTACGCCTTCGACGACACCGACCTGCAAGCCATTATCGCGGAAGCCGATCAACGACTGGACGGCGCGGAAGTGGATCCCGAAGACACCGCGGCGCCCGCGCACAGCGTCCGGTACAAAGAGCTTTCGGTGGCAAAAAAACTGGTGGACATCATCGCCCAGCTGAATGAAGGCGGCTTTAACCTCGATGAACTGATTGACACCGATGAACCTCAGTTCCAGCTCGACGACAAAGGAACAAAAATTCCGGCGACCTCGCTGATGGATCTGATCACCGCCGTCCGCGTCCTGGGTCGCAAAGGAATGTCGATTCAGCGCTACAAAGGTTTGGGGGAAATGAACCCGCAACAGTTGTGGGAAACCACGCTGGACCCCGCAGTTCGCCGCCTAACCCAGGTGATTCTCGAAGACGCCGTGAAGGCCGATGAAATGTTCACCATCCTGATGGGCGACGAAGTTCCGCCGCGCCGTCAATTCATCGAAGACAACGCCCTCAACGTCACCAATCTCGACATTTAAGGAAACGAACGATTATGGAAAACACGAACGAACGAATTGATCTGATCAATATTGAAGATGAGATGCAGCGCGCCTACATCGACTACTCGATGTCGGTGATTGTCGGCCGCGCCCTGCCCGATGTGCGCGACGGCATGAAGCCCGGCAACCGCCGCATCCTCTACGCCATGAAAGAACGCGGCTGGACGCACAACAAAGCGTACGTCAAATGCGCGAAAGTGGTCGGGGAAGTGATTGGTAACTATCATCCACATGGTGACACCGCCGTTTACGACACCATGGTGCGTATGGCACAGGACTTCGCCATGCGCGGCATGCTGATCGACGGACAGGGAAACTTCGGCTCCATCGACGGCGACCGCGCGGCGGCCTATCGATACACCGAGTGCCGTCTGCGCCCGCTAGCTGAAGAAATGCTCGCCGATATCGAAAAAGATACGGTTGATATGCGCCCCAACTTCGATGAATCGCTGCTCGAACCCTCCGTTTTGCCGGCCCGCGTTCCCAACCTTCTGGTCAACGGATCAACCGGGATCGCGGTCGGGATGGCCACCAATATTCCGCCGCACAATCTCGGCGAAGTGGTCGATGGCACCATTCACCTGATCGACAACCCCGAGGCGACCGCAGAAGACCTCTGTGAATATGTCAAAGGGCCGGACTTCCCGACCGCCGGGATGGTCTACGGCCTGGGCGCCATTCGCGACCTCTACACCACCGGCCGCGGCAAAATCAGAATGCGCGGAAAAGCCGAAATTGAGGAAGATGACAAAGGCAAGGCCCGCATCATCATCACCGAAATCCCCTATGCGCTGAATAAAACGCTGCTGATCCAGAAAATGGTTCATCTCGTGCGCGATAAGGTGCTCGACGGCATCTCCGACATCCGCGACGAGTCCGGCAAAGAAGGTATCCGCCTGGTGATCGAACTCAAACGCAACGCAGTTCCGCGCGTGATGCTCAACAGCATCTACAAATACACGCAGATGGAATCGACTTTCGGCTCCATCATGCTCGCTATCGATAAAGGCAAGCCGCGCGTCATGAACCTCAAAGAGGTTCTGCAGTGCTTCATTAATCATCGCTTCGAAGTGGTCACCCGCCGCACGCAGTTCGACCTCGACAAGGCCAAAGCCCGCGCGCATATCCTCGAAGGTTTCCTGCTGGCCATGGATAATATGGATGAAGTGGTTCGCATCATTCGCGACTCGAAAAACCGTGACGAAGCGCAAACCCGCTTGACCGAAAAATTCGGGTTCAGCGAAATTCAGGCTAAAGCCATTCTCGAAATGCGCCTCTACCAGCTGACCGGCCTTGAACGCGATAAAGTCGAAGCCGAATACGCCGAGCTCAAAAAGCTGATGGACTACCTCGAAGACCTGCTGGCCCACCCGGAAAAAATCTACGTCGTCATCAAGGAAGACCTCGAACAGATCCGCGCTAAATACGGCGAGCCGCGCCGCACCGAGCTGTGCATCAACGAAGGCGAAATCAACATGGAAGACCTCATCGCCGATGAGCCGTGCGTGATTACGCTCTCCAACACCGGCTATATCAAGCGCGTCCCGACCGACACCTACCGCCAGCAGCGCCGCGGCGGCAAAGGCGTCATCGGCATGGCCACCAAAGATGAGGACTTCGTGGAGCACATCTTTAGCGCCTCCACTCACGACTACCTGCTCTGCTTCACCGAAGAGGGCCGCATGTACTGGCTGAAAGCCTACTATGTGCCGGAAGGTACCCGTCAGAGCCGCGGCCGTTCACTCGCCAATGTGCTGCAAATGACGCCCGACGAAAAACTCGCCGCCATTCTCTGCGTGCGCGAGCTCGACGACGACACCCACAATCTCATCATGGCCACCCAAAAGGGGATCGTGAAAAAGACCGTCCTGTCGGCCTACAAGAACGTGCGTATCGCCGGCGTGAAAGCCATCAACATTGATGAAGACGACAAACTGCTCGGCGTCAAACTGACCTCCGGGGAAGATGAGATCATCCTCAGCATGCGCAACGGCAAAGCGATCCGCTTTAAAGAAACCGATGCCCGTCCTCTGGGCCGTGTGTCGCGCGGAGTGAAAGGCGTCACCCTGACTGGCGACGACGAAGTGGTCACCATCGAAATCGTCGATACCGATTCGACCATGATGGCCATCACCGAAAACGGTTACGGCAAACGAACCAACTTCGACGAATACCGCACGCAGAGCCGCGGCGGAAAAGGAATCATCAGCATTCAGACCACCGACCGGAACGGAAAAGTGGTCAGCGCACACGCCGTGCACGATGACCATCGCCTGATGCTCATCTCCGAAGGTGGCCAGATGATCTGCATCGGCGCCAGCGACCTGCGCATCATCGGCCGCAATACGCAGGGTGTCCGCCTCTTCAACCTCAAGGAAGGTGACAAGATTGTTTCCGCCGCCGTCCTCGACCCGGAAGAAGATGCTCCGGAAATTGAAGAAGGTGTCGAAGGCGTAGAGACACCCGTTGAAATCGAAGAAGCAACCGAAGCGGGCGAGACGCCCGCAGAGGAAGAAGCCGGAGAATAACCCGCATGGGTATTGATCTAAGCAACTTCGACATGGGCCCGGGGTGGAATCAATCCACTCCGGGCTCAAAGCTTCCGCCCAAAGCTCGTCACGCCAACGCTGGCCAAGCTGGAAGCATGGGCGTGAAAGCGAAGAAACAGAAACAGGCTCCCGCCCGAAAGAATGACGGCGTGGTGCGGGTCGGGCGCGAAACCAAGGGGCGTAAAGGCGCAGGTGTGACGATCATTGCCGGCATACCCACCCACCCCGAAGGGCTAAAGCAGATCGCCAAAGAGCTGAAGCAGAAATGCGGGACTGGCGGCACCGTTAAAAACGGGGTCATCGAAATCCAGGGCGACCAGCGCGATTTACTCGTCAAAGAACTGACAGAGCGCGGCTATACCGTTAAACGGGCAGGCGGTTAAAAACCACGAAATACACGAACCACACGAAAGGAACAATCCCCTTTTCGTGTGGTTCGTGTATTTCGTGGTTAAAAATTCTTAATCGTTGCGCATGGTGACTTCAACGAGATGGAAGCCATACTGGGTTTTTACCGGGCCCTGCACTTCACCAACGGGGGCGCTGAAAACGACCTCATCAAATTCCTTCACCATCTGGCCGGGGCCGAACGTACCGAGTGCACCACCCTCTTTGCCCGAAGGACAGGATGAATGCTGTTTCGCCAGTTCGGCGAAATCCGCGCCGCCTGCGATCTGCTGCTTCAATTCGTTACACTTTTCCTCTGTACTCACGAGAATGTGTCTTGCTGCTGCCTGTGCCATAAGAATCTCCTGTTTTAGTTTTTGCAAAAAACTAAAATGCCGATTTCCTGTCGGAAATCAATTCACAACAACAGAAGAACCGTTTAGCGTTCAGGCATGTCAGAGCTCAGCAGATTCTATGGTATGGTTGTTGGAATGTTTTTTAATGAGCATGGAATTCCGCATTTCCATGTCCGCTACGGCGAATATAAAGCTTCAATCGCCATTGAAGACCTGCGCATCCTTGAAGGTGGACTGCCGCCAAGACAACTGGGCATGATCATCGAATGGGCGGCACTCCACCAAAAAGAGCTGCTGGCGGATTGGGAGTTGACTTCAAACCTGCGAAACCCTGATAAGATTGAACCACTGAAACGATGAACTACGACATTACATCTGCAGAGTACCTGGATGGCTACCGGCTTACCCTCCGCTTTCAGGATGGCGCTTCCGGGATTGCTGACCTGAAGACCATGATTGACCGGGGCGGCGTTTTCACGCCGCTTGAAGATGTTGAGTTGTTCAAAACGTTCTCTTTAAGCCCTTATTGGAACACCCTGACATGGTGTGACGAGCAAATCGATATTGCCCCCGAAACTCTTTACGTTGCCGCCACCGGCAGGGAACCTCAACGCGAACCCGTGCTAATGGTAGCCGAAGAACCGGAAGGATATGAAAATGGAACGAAAAGCGACAATTGAACGGAAGACAAACGAAACGGACATCAAGCTCTCGATCAACCTTGATGGCACCGGAACCTATTGCATTGAAACCGGCGTTCCGTTTTTCAACCACATGCTCGAACTGCTCTCCAAACACTCTCTGATCGATATGGACATTCAGGCGACCGGCGACATCGAAGTGGACTATCACCACCTCATTGAAGATGTCGCCCTCGCCCTCGGACAGGCCTTCAACGACGCCCTCGGCGAACGGCGCGGCATCAACCGCTATGGCTTCTGGGTGCTGCCGATGGACGACGCACTCGCCAGCGCGGAAGTGGCGATCGATCTGGGCGGCCGCCCCTACCTCGTCTACAAGCTCGCCAACAAGAAAAAGCTGATCCGCGATTTCGACACCGACATCCTGGAGCACTTCTGGCGGTCGTTCTGCGACACCGCCAAAATGAACCTGCACATCGACCAGACACGGGGCGACGATCTGCATCACGCGCACGAGGCCGTCTTTAAAGCAGTCGCCCGCGCTCTGCGGATGGCTTGCACCGCCGACGAACGCGCCCTCGACGCGATTCCGTCCAGCAAGGGATCTCTCTCAAAGTAGGACAGGCTTCCAGCCTGTCTACACACGCAAAGAGCCTAACCACCGCAGACAGGCTGGAAGCCTGTCCCACTTTACTTTCCAGCCAACTGTCCGCAGGCGGCGGCGATGTCTTCGCCAAGGGAATAACGCAGGGTGACTTTAAACCCTGCTTTTTTTAATGCATCGCCGAAGGCTTTGCGCTCTTCGAGAATCACCGGTTGATATTTCGCACCGGGATGCGCATTGAACTGAATCAGATTGATGTGCGCCTTCGTTCCCTTCAGAAACGCTATGAGCGCCTCAAGGTCTTCGGGGCCGTCATTGATGCCCTTCAGCATCAAATACTCGATCATAGAAGTTCCAAGGTTTGGAAAAACCGCCTTCAGTTTTTCCAATGTCTGGAACTTTGCAACCGGCATCAACTGTTCGCGCACCTCCTGCCGGGCGCTGTGCAGGCTCAAGGCGAGTTGGATGCCGGGGAAGCGTTCAGCGAAGCGCACCATGGCGTCAGGCACGCCGACGGTGGAGACCATAAGGTGGTTTTCGGACAGGTTGAAAAAGCGCGGGTCGCGCAGAATTTCCAAACATTGGAAAAGGTTCTCTTCGTTATGGAGCGGCTCGCCCATTCCCATCACCACCACGTTGCGCAGCGTCCTACCCTCTTCACGCAGAAGCCGTTTGGCGAGCAGAACCTGATCGAGCATTTCGTCGGAGGTCAGATTGCGAACGAAACCCATCGCGCCGGTGGCGCAGAACTGGCAGTCGGCGGCGCAGCCCACCTGCGAGGAAATGCAAAGGCTGGTGCGGCCCGATGCAATCCGTAAAATCACGGCTTCAACCCTATGTTGATCTGTTTGCCCTTCGACTTCGCTCAGGACGGACTTCGTCCGAAAAACCAGCTTGCTGGCCCCGTCAGTCTTTGAGTCATGCCGCTCCACTATTTTGAGGCTTGGAGAAAATTCAGAAACCGGTGCAGGGCACTCTTCCGTCGGCAGTGCTTTTTTTATAACTGCGTTGAGAAACTTGCGCCGCTGATACGGGTCGCGGATCCGCTTTTCCAAGGTTTGGATGTCGTAAATAGAATTCATAGTTTAACCGCTAATGAACGCGAATGGACGCGAATCAATCAGAGCTTTCTTCAACTTGGGCGAGAGAAACGATTTCGACAACACAGCGCGGCGGTTTTTCCTCTACTGGCGGCGCTTCCGCAACTCTTCGCTTAACTGCCGCTAGAATGGATTTTTGAGTATCTAATTGTATTCGAGCCAGCCGGGTCTCTTGATTTTCATACTGAAAAAAATTCGACATACGTTTCTGATCAAGCGCTTCAAATTCCCCCTTCGCCTCCAAATAGGTATCCTCGGCCGTCTTTTGAACATCTTCGGATGTGTCTTCCATTTTTGATAGTTGCTCCAGCTTAGCCTTTGCAACAAGCATGGCGACTCTAGCCTGAATTCGATCTTCATCGAGTTGTTGACACTGACTCTTGTCCAGCACTATCTGTGGTGCGTCTATATTGCTCCACTCTGATTTTTTCTTTGAGCATGGAATATAGCTCTGCTCCGCTCACCTTCCATTTCGCGGCCAGATCCAGCCGCTCTGCAACCTCCTTAAGAATCGGCTCGGATACAAGTCGTTCCTCTTCCGCCTGCAACGAGTATGGAAAACGGAGCGAGCAATGATCGCACGCAGCGTCGCAGCCGGGTTTGACCTCATTTTTACGAACCGAAATCTGTGATGAGGCGGAGTGAAGCTTTGGCGCCCTATTCACGTTCTGAGCGCACGTAAACATAGCTGATGCCAAAAATAGAACACACCCGGCAATGATGCCTTTATATTTCATACACTTTCCCATTCGTATCAATTCGCGGTTCAAGACCATGCAGCTTACAGAATCCGGCGGAGCGTTCCAAGGATTGGAACTTTTGTAGCGGATTTTTCCAATCATTGGAAACGGCAACTTATTTATTCGCGTGAATTCGTGTTCATTCGTGGTTTTACTCCCAATGCTTGGCAAAATTATAGAGTCGGCATACTATGCCTCGATGTTTGAAAATGTCATAAGCAAAAGAGCTGGGCTTGAAAAAGTCACGGATGCGTACCGGTTGGTGCACCGCGATGAGGTCGGGGCGTTTTCGGTCGATCGCTACGGCGACTGGCTGTTGGTGACCGGCTACGACGAAGCCCTGCCCTCCGGTGAGCTCCTGAAACAACTCGGAGCGGAGTTGCGGAAAATCCCCTGCAAGGGAGGCATTGTGCGCACGAACCTGCGCGATCCGCATAAACGGAAGCTGTTCAGCGATCTGGTTGCATTTGGAGAGCCGGCGCCAGAAACATATTTTGTGACGGAGCATGGGCTGAAGTATGAAATCTCACTGAATGCGTCACAGCATCCGGGGCTGTTCCTTGATCAGCGCGATTCGCGCCGCCGCGTGGCGGAGTTTGCTCCCGGCAAACGGGTGGCCAATTTGTTCGCGTTCACCTGTTCGTTTTCTGTGGCGGCGTTGGCAACTGGGGCCGAGGTGGCGTTTTCGGTCGATCTGGCGGCGGGCTGCCTGGAGCGCGGCAAACGCAATTTTGAAATCAACGGGCTGGCGGAAGGCGGGCGCGGAAAGTTCATTAAGGAGGATGTGCGCAAGTGGCTGGCGCGTCAGGTTCGCAAAAAAGAGAGCCATCCTGGCGATTTTGCACCGTGGGACGTTATGATTTGCGATCCGCCGGTGTTTGCCGCCGCCCCGAAAAAGGGCGATGCGTTTGCGGTGGAAAAGGAGTGGCCCTTCCTGGCAGAGAGCATTCGGACGGTTCTCGCGCCAGGCGGAGCCGCCCTTTTCGCGAATAACCACCGTGGCGGAGATGACAGTTTCTATTATTCAACACTGCAACAGCAGTTCTCAACCGTGACCGCTCTGGAGCCGCCGATTGATTTTCCCGACTGCGGCAACCCTCACGTCCGCACGTATTGGTGCAGTTAAGAATGCGGTTGCCATCAGTCGGAATTCTGTTAGTTTTTGAAAAGCACCCGGCGCACCGGGCATCAGGTTATCCAAACCAAGGAAATAGATATGAAGAAGACACTTGCCGTTCTAACTGCCCTCGTTCTCCTGCAAGCCGGTTTTTCCATCGCTCAGGAAATTGATTTTTCTGAAGACACCGGCGGCGTTTATTATCCGCTCCAGCTTGCACTCTACCCCACCCTGCAATTGATTCCTTATGACGGTGATTTTGCCGGACTTCGTCTGAACATCATCGGTGTGAACCGTAATGTGAGCGGCCTAGATATCGGGCTCATCAATCAGACAGACGATACGTTCCGCGGTGCAGGACTCGGAATTGTCAATCTCAGCCGCGGCGACAGCTACGGGGTTCATGTCGGGTTTATCAATCATGCAAACGGCAATGTGAAGGGTTTTCAAGGGATTCCGCTACTGAGCTGGTGGAATGCGATGAATGTGGTTCACGGCCACTGCGCCGGAGCCCAGGGCGGTCTGTTCAATCAGGCCCACAGCCTGAGTGGTGTGCAGGGCGGTCTGGTGAATGTGGCCTACGATGCCAAGGGCGTTATGCTGGGTCTGTACAACTACACCGAAAGCTTCTGCGGACTGCACGTTGGTCTGGTGAATATCACGTTTGAAGACATGACTGGCGCGCAGATCGGCATCTATAACGGCGTGCGGGATGCCACCGGCTTCCAGCTCGGGCTAATCAACCAGTGCCAGAATCTGGATGGATTACAGATCGGCCTGGTGAACATCGCCTCGCAGAAAGAACAACTGCCCACCATGCTTTTCGTTAACTGGCAGTTCTAGGCAACTGCGTTGCGGCACAGATTAAAAAAGCGCTCTCTAACGAGGGCGCTTTTTTTGATTAAGATTAAAGTGAGATTAGGATTAAAACTATAGAAGAACGCCCGGCGGAGTGTCTTCGTCGGTGCGCCACCAGCGACCGGGCTTGGTGTCGATATATTGAATCGATTTGGTGGTGAGGCGGTTTCCGCGGGCTTTGGCACCTTTGACGAGCAGCCCTTCGGTTTTGAAGAACTGCTGATGAATGCGCTGTCCTTTGGCGGGACGGTAACGCAGGTAGACCTCTTCCGGGCAACCCTCCTGCAGAAGCAGAATTTTTGACTTTTCAGGCGCAAGCTGATAGTCGCGGTTCATGATGGTTCCGCCAAACTTGAAGCGTTTGATGTAGGTGGCTTTCTGGTGCGTGTAAACACAGGTCATTTCGCGATCACGATCAAACAGCGCGCAGTAGAGAAGGTTTCCATCCACAAAAAGTTTTTCGGGCGGCGGCATCATCTGGTAGCGACCATCCTCCCAGACAAACATCAGTTTATCGAGCGAGGAGCATTTCATGATGGTCTCGCCGCCTTTGACCCCTGAGCCAATAAACTGTATTTCGGGATCGTGGTTGATGGTCAACTCGCTGGAGGTGAGTTCGCGCACGGCAATCTCTTTGAAGGTAGAGACTTTCGTGCAACGGGGATGGTCTGCCTTGTATTTTTTGATGAGGTTTTTTACGTAGCGGATGGCATAGCCATTAAGCCCTTTGAGGTCTTTTTCCACCTCCTCGAGTTCCTCAAGAATTTTATCGATATCGTCTTTGTTTTTATTGATGTCGAACAGAGAGATCCGCTTGATTGGAATGCCAAGCAGCATATCTATGTCTTCCTCGGCAATCGGTCGCTTGAGCTTCTTTTTAAAGGGCTTAAGACCCGCCCAGATGGCCGCGCGCA
>JACNKZ010000087.1 GCA_014381785.1 Kiritimatiellota bacterium | reverse complement strand
AGTCCCTTGGGCCGTTTTATAAGCCAGATGGTGATGAGTCCGGCAATCAGTGCCGCAGCGATAATCAGCACGATAACCCATAGAATGGTTCGTAGATCATGAACGGGGCCTTTGATATCAGATAGCTTTCCGGCGTTTTCTTCGTTGAGTGTACTTGTAACGTGCAGTGTGAGCGGGGGTAGCGCCTGTGCCTTCCGGGTTCCGTCCGCGAAGGTGCAGACCACCGCATTGGTGGTGATTAACCAGTTGCCGGGGCGCAGCGAGGTGAGTCGGACGATTTCTTCAGTTTCGAGCACCCCTTCGGCCGGAACCGACGTTTCGGAGGCGCCGCCGCGCACCAGCACCTCTTTGCGGATTCCAAGGGTTGGAAACTCTATGGTGCTGCCCGGCGCGTGACGGGCGGTCAGGGTGAGCGTGATCACGTCGCCGACATGCAGTTCGTCCGCACTCAGAATCGCTTTTGCCGCGAATCCGCCTTCCGGCAGCGTCGGCTCTCCGCAGCCGTTTAAAAGCGTAAGAGCCACCGCCAGAATTCCAAATTTCAAATTTCGAGTTTCAAATCTCACCGTCTACTCCCCCTTTGACGGAAGAATTTGATAAAGGCGCGGTCGTAGGCTTCACCGGCGAACAGCTGAATGAAGTCAATTCCTGCGCGGTGCAGGGTGCGTTGCAGATTCTCGCTGCGGTATTGCTGTGAGAGAAGCAGTTCGCGGCGTACGGCGGCGGAAGAGGTGTCCACCACAACGGTTTGTCCGTTTTCGGGGTCGCGCCATTCGATGAGTCCGGCTTGCGGCCAGGCGCGTTCGTGGGTGTCGTTGATGGCAACCGCGATGAGGTCGTGGCGGCGGGCGGTGATTTTGAGCGGCCGGGCGCAGTCGGTCGGAAAAATAAAGTCGCTGATTAAAAAGGTAACGGCTTTCCGGCTCTGGGTGTGGTTGAGGAAGTCGAGGGCGGGCACGGCGTCGGTGCCGGAGCTCTCCGGTTTATGTGTCAGTACTTCGCGGATAATGCGCAAAATGTGCCGGGGTCCTTTGTGCGGCGGGATGTACTTTTCGACCTGATCCGAAAAGAGAATCAGGCCGATGCGGTCGTTGTTGCGCGTGGCCGAAAAGGCGAGCATGGCGGCGACTTCGGCGGCGAGATCACGTTTGAGCTGCGGGGTGCTGCCGAAGTCGTTCGACCCGCTGATGTCGACCATCAGCATGACGGTCATTTCGCGCTCCTCGACGAATTTTTTAATATGCGGCACGCCGGTGCGGGCCGTTACATTCCAGTCGATAGAGCGGATGTCGTCGCCGGGGAAATATTCGCGCACTTCATCGAACTCCATTCCGCGCCCTTTAAAGGTGGAGTGGTAGCGTCCCGCAAACACGTCGTTGACAGCGTGGCGGGTCTTGATTTCGATCCGCCGCACTTTTTTCAGCAACTCGCGATGCGAGGTTGCTGAAGGATTGCCGATTGCTGATTGCCGATTGCCGATTGGTTTCATTTGTTTTCTTCTGCAGTTTTGCGGGATGCAGTCATAATTGCGGTGATTTCATTGGCTTCTTGTAGAAGCGCACCGACTTTTTCTTCAGGCAGTCTTTCACCTTCGATGATCCGCTCCATCCAGTAGCAGGACTCGTCCGCTTCTTCGATGACGTTGCCGATTTTTGCGATAAATTCAGCGCGTGACCTCGCACGACAACTTGCGCGATAGTTTGCTCCAACGGATGTGCCTGATCGAGAAAGTTGATTCCGAACAACTCGCGCTTCGTCTGTTTTTGGCAGTGCCGCAGTGAGCTTCAATATTCGCAGAGCAAACTTCTTTGTTCGGGCTTTCAGTTCATTCTGATCCATGGCGCTCTCCTGTTGGTTATGTATTTAATCGGCAATCTTAAATCGGCGATGTTAAGGAACCGGAATTTCAGAGAGCAGTTTTTCGATGAGGTCTTCGCTGGTCAGTTCATCCGCTTCGGCTTCATACGAGACGATGATGCGGTGGCGCAGAATGTCCGGCGCGATGGACTTGACGTCCTGCGGGGTGACGTAGCCGCGGCCCTGCAGGAAGGCGTGGGCGCGTGCGCCGGTCGTCAGTGCAAGCGTGGCGCGCGGACTGGCTCCGTAGCGCAGGTAGTCGGCAATATCGAGGTTGAACTTTTCCGGCTCGCGGGTGGCGAAGACGATGTCGAGAATGTATTCCTTGATCTTGTCATCGACGTAGATTTCATCGACCGCTTTACGTGCGGTCATAATGGTTTCCGGGGTGATGACCGCGTTCACCTTGATATCGGTGCTGGTGTGCGCCATACGTTCGAGGATGCGGCGTTCTTCTTCGCGGGTTGGATAGGTCACGTTCAGTTTGAGCATGAAGCGGTCAACCTGCGCCTCGGGCAGGGGATAGGTACCCTCCTGTTCAATCGGGTTTTCCGTGGCCATCACCAGGAAGGGTTCCGGCAGAGCGAAGGTCTCGTCGCCGATGGTAACCTGATGCTCCTGCATTGCTTCAAGCAGGGCGCTTTGCACCTTGGCAGGTGCCCGGTTGATTTCGTCGGCCAGAATGATGTTGGCGAAAACCGGCCCCTTTTTCGTGACAAAATGGCCATCTTTCGGGTTGTAAATAAGCGTCCCGATCAGGTCGGCCGGCAGTAGGTCGGGTGTGAACTGGATGCGCTGAAAGCTAGTGTGCATCGCGGCGGCCAGCGTATTAACTGTCAGCGTCTTGGCTAGACCGGGAACCCCCTCAAGGAGCACATGTCCGTTGGAGAGCATGCCGATAATCAGCCGGTCGACCAGATAATCCTGCCCGACAATTACTTTGCCGATTTCCGCCTTCAGTGACGGAATAAACGCGCTGGCTTCGCGCACCTTTTCATTAATAATTTCAAGTCCTGCCATGGGATGTCTCCTTACGGTTTCTGATGCTCATGGAAAATAAATGCATTCCTCGTTTATTCAATTTGAAAACGCCTGATTCGGATTACAATTCTGCAATGTTTCTCCATGAGCTTTTTATTAATGCAACATCCGGGTGAAATGGGGCGGTCTTCATATTGTTTGTTTTTTTAACCGGCCGGGCTTGTTGCAGCCCGGCCGCTTGCGTTTATTTTACTGTGATTTCTTGAGGGGCCTGATCGGCCTGAACCTTCGGCAGCGTAATATTCAGTACGCCGTTCTGGTATTCAGCAGTGACTTTTTTCGCATCGACCGGTTTGGCCAGCATGACGGCCCGGCTCATGAAACCGCTGGAGCGCTCCTGCATCAGCAGTTTGTCGCCTTCCTTTTGGGTCGTTTCTTTTTTGCTTTCCGCTGTGACGGTCAGGATGTTGTCTTTGACCTCAACGGCAATACCGGATTTATCCATTCCCGGCAGATCCATCTGCACGTGATAGGCATCCGCCTGCTCCGTCAGGTCCATATCCGGCCGGACAAACTCATCGTCCCACGCAGTCGGCAACCCGGGCATGATATTGAATGAGGCGAAGGGCTGTCCAAAGAACTGGTCCATTTCGCGTTGCACCTTAATCATTTCACGGATCGGATCCAAATAGCCCGGAGCCCGCTGATCTGCCGGAGTTTGTTGAACTGCGGAAGACCCGTCGGTTTTTACTTCGATCTTAGTATCGTTTTTCTCGGCCCAAACTGTGCCGGATAATAGAATCAGCGCGGTGACCATCCCAATCACACTTGCCGTGGCACGGGAGTTTTTCTTTAAACAGTTCCGCTTCATTGGTTGCCTCCTTTTGGTTTGATTTAATGATTTCATTTTCGCGGGGGTTCGGCGTTGGGTTCACTGCATATCCGGCATCACCTCTTTTCCTTTTGTCCGGCGAAAGTAGACTCCGAACACCTTGCGCCACTCTTTCCGCAGGATTACAAAAAGGTAATGGTGCAGAAGGTCGAAAATACGGCGTTGAGGGGGTTAGCGCTTGGCCTTGGCCGATGGCAAGCAGGGACTGCTGCTGGCCCGATAGGGTGTTTATGATGCGATTGTTGGGGCTCTCCATGCCCGGCCCCGGGACGGGTTCTCGCCAATGGGGGTAAGGATGCGCCAGGAGGCGGGGTTAGTTCGGGGGGGCGGGCTGGTAGTATTCGGCTTCGCGGCCGGACAGGCGGCCCTGCCGGATGAGTTTCTCGAGTTTGTTCATGTCTACGTTGCGGGGGATGCCCGCCGAACCGGCGGCGGGAATTTGGACGGTCGCGAACGGCGTGGCTCGCCAAATCAACAGTGCGTCACCGGCGATGATGAGCGCAACGGCCGCGATGACCGCCAGCCAGGCAGCACGCCATTGGCGAACCGGTTTTTTCGCCCCCGGCATGCGGCAGCGGTCGCAGGAGATGCAGTCGAGCTCGTGCGCACCGGTCACCCCGTAGGCGCAGGCACCGTAATGGAGCTGAGGCAGGAAGCGCCTGAGGGCCCGCACCCCGTTCAAGAGCGAAAGGAACGCGCCGGTCGGGCAAAGATAGCGGCACCAGAATCGGTCGTGGAAAAAGGAGAGCGCGAGCACGGCGGCGCCAATGGCCAGCGCAGCGGGGCGCGGATGCCGGCTAAACACGGTGACGAGCGGATCGGCGGTGGCGATCGCCGGGTCGAGTCCCAACGCAAAGAGCACAACCAGGAAAAACAGCAGCGCATATTTAACGAGACGTCCCCGGCGTCGAAGCGTCGGATCCGTCCCGGTTCTGAAGCGCGCCGGACAAAGCCCGGCGATCAATTCCTGGAGAGCGCCGAATGGGCAGAGATATCCGCAATAGATGTTGCCCGTCAGCAGGATGAGCACCGGCAGGCCGGCCGTCAGCAGGAACGCGGCGCTCCAGCCGGACGGCGGCAGGTGAAGACCGGCCAAGGCAAACAGCTGCGCGAGGGAATACTGCAGGTTCAGTCCAAAGCCCAGTACGATCACCCCGCACAACAGGAACAGTCGCCGCCGAACCGCGCCGGGTTTCGCGCGGAGCACCAGCGCCAAAAGGGTAAAGGCAACCAGCGTCACGGACGAGGCGGATGGCCGTCGCCTCGCCGGCGCGGAGGCCGTCGCCCCGGTGTCGCGTGCCAGTATCTGCACGGCGAACAGGCTGCCGGACTCCCTCAAGGTGTTCAAAATGGCCGATGAGGTGATGGTTGCCCCGCTCACGGTGTCGACGTCCTCAAGGGCGTTGGCTCCGAAAATATCGTGGGCGGCCAGGCCGGCCAGCCACGGACGGATTCTGTTCATGTAGGCCGGGGTCTCGTTGGAGCGGATGGATGCCACCGCCTGGAGGGTACCGTTGGTGTTGATGGCCACCGCCAGGTCGATCGGACCGCCGTACCCGGAAATCCCGGGGGCCAGCGCACCGGTAGGGAAGATCCACGCGCGTGGCGCGCCGTCGTTGCCGAGGACGGCAAGGTAGTTCAGGTTTCGCCCCGACGGCAGCGCTGCCGTGCGCGGTTCGAGTTTTGCGCCGGGGGCCATGGTAGCCGCGATGGAGGCCAGCCGTGTCTCGTCGCCCTCCGAGAGGACCGACCGCAGGAGCAGGGACGCGGCCAACAGGAATACCGCTACGCCGAAGAGGCTGTAGCCGACGGGCCGGACGGGCGCCCGCGCCCCGGACGCGTTGCGGCGGGGCAGGGCCAGCGCGACGAGGTTTGTGCCCAGCGCGGCAATCAGCAGCGCCAGAGTTTGGCCGGTGCCGAACAGCGGCAGCATGATGAGCCCGGCCAGCATGCCGCCCAGCGCCCCGCCGAGGTGGTCGCCCAGCGCAATCCATCCGCCCGCCGTCCGGTCGGGGATGTTGCCCGCCTTCAGGGTGGCGGCGGCCGCAGGAACATAGGCGCCGCCGAAGAGACCGGCGACCAGGAACAACGCGCCGTAGGTGGCTGTGGAGCACGCCGTTGGCAGGAGCAGGATCAGAGTCAGCAACACGCCATGGATCGGCAAGACCAGCCCCGCCAGGCGGTGCGGGCTCCATCCGCCAGCCACCAGCAAGCGCTCGGCAAACAAGCTTCCGAGGGCCAGGCCGAGCATGAAGAGCGCGGATACCAATCCCATGTAGAGGTAGAGTGAACCATAGACCGACTGGAACATGAACATCAGCAGGATGCCGAACGACATGCCGACTGCACCGGTGGAAAAGACCAGGAAATAGCTGTCGAATACGTTGCCGCGCCGCAGCGGTTTCGGTGCCGTCTTCAGCAGATAGACCAGCCGCAGGAGCGCGTAGAGCATCAGGAGCAGGAGAGCCAGAGCGAAGCCGGTGCGGGACAGCGCGTAGACTAGCGGCGCGAGGCGGTTGTCTGCGCCGCCGCGCCGCGCGGCGAACAGCAGGCTGTGGAGCAGCGCGCGCGGATGGCGCTCGGTGTTGAGCAGTAGGCCGTTGTGATCGGCCTGCATCGCGGCTTCGTAGCGCTGGCGCTGAAAGGCGGCGCGGTCGGGCAGGTAGAGCGAGAGCAGTCCGTCCGGCGGATAGATTTCAGATGCGCCTGTGATGGCGCGGAAGCGATCGCGCAGTTCGATCGGCTGTTCGGTGAACGGATGGTCGGCCGAGGCCATGAGCCAGGTTTCATCGCCGGGTTTGATGGCCAGGTTGGGGAAGACGGTTGAGAGGGTGCGGTAGGCGCTGGCACCCACGTTGGCGAGTTCACCGCCCATGACATTTTCTCCGCCGGCGACTCGCAGTCCGAGCATACCGCCCGGGGCCAGTCGCTGCCGGAGCAGCTGGAAGAAGTTACGGGTGCAGTAGCGGTTTGCGGCGAGCGAGGTGACATCCGGCAGGTTGATGATGGCGAGGTCGAAGGTGTTGGTCTGTTGCGCAAGATAACGGAGCGGGTCGACACCGGGGCAGTCGATGCGGCCGGGCGGCGGCTGAAGGGATGCAGGCAGTGCGGCGAGCAGATGCCGCGGATAGTCCGGGTCGGGCGGCAGCCAGACGATGCGGCTCGCCTGGGGAAGGTCGGTCAGGCGTCTGCAGATCGAATAGCCGTCTGCTCCGAGCACCAGGAGGCGGTTGGCGGCGGGATGCTGCGCGAGCAGCACGGCCAGGATCTGAGAGGCGTGCTCGGTGTCGGGGATGTTGTCGGCCACGGAGTTCCAGGCCACGACGTTGAACTGGCCGCGGTGTTCGCCGTAGAGGTATTTGGCCTGAGGGGTGGTGAAGCTGCCGCGGTACGCCGCGTCCGGCATGATCCGCTGCCAGACGGTGCGGTTGCGGGCTTGCGTCCAGCGCGGCGCCAGCCCTGAGGCCAACAGCACCGCGATGGCGACGAGCGCGGCGAGGCTGCCGATCCACGACCGGCGGGTCAGCTGGCAGAGCGCGAAAGCCAGCATCACCAAAGCGGCGCTGCCGGCAAAAAGGACTTCGCCCAGTACGCCGCGGGCGAGCAGCAGGGTGATGGTGACGCCGCCAGCAAACGCGCCGGCGGCTTCGGCGATGTAGACCCGTGCGACCGGCAGCCGCGTCTGTTCGGAAAACCACCGGCAGGCCAGCGTGAAGAGCAGTCCGTTGAGCAGGCCGATCGGCGCGTTGGTTGCGAGGGATACGGGGAGCATACGGAAGAAGGGGAACAGCTCGTAGTCCGCGACGCCAGCGAGCGTTCGGGCGTGGTCGATCAGCCAGACCTGCAGGATGTAGGCGGGCAGGTAGAGCAGGGGCAGGAATTCAAAATGAACCGCGGCCTGTTCGGCGGCCCGGCCCGGCAGTCGCGCGATCAGCGCGCCGAGGCCCACCCACAGTAACCAGGAGCAGAAGAACACCGCCACACCCAGTTCGTTGCCTTCGTAGACCGTGAAGAAGTCGCGGAAAAGCAGCGTTTGGGCGGCGAGCCCGAAGAAGCCCACCGCACCGATGAGTGCGAGCCGGGCCTTCACCTTTCGGCCTCGTCGAAGACATCCGCCTGAAAAATTTGGAAGCGGGTTCCCTGCCGCCAGGCGTCGGACGGCAGGCCGGCTTTCCTGGAGAGGTGTTGCAGCGTTTCTTCAATTCCCCAGCCCTGTTCCGGGGCGACCTGCGGCAGGTAGACCGCTTTGTGGCCGTTTTTCGATAGCACGACACCGTCGCGCCCGATCACGATGTCTTTATAGGATTCGACGGGTTGCGGCGGCGTGAGCACGGAGATCTCAAGGTGGAGGGCGGCCAGTTCGTTACGGCTTACGGGCCGGAAGCGCGGATCGCGCAGGGCCGCGTTGAGCGCGTTGCCCATGACGGCCTGATAGAGCGGGCGGCGCGGGAAGATGTCGCCAATGCAGCCGCGCAGCTGACCCTGTTCGGTGAGGGTGACGAAGGCGCCGCGCTCAGCCTGCATGGGTGCGGAGAGGTCGATGCCGAGGTCGGCAGGGGTTGGGGCGCGGCCGCGGGCGAAGTAGTAGTTCAGCGTGTCGCGGGCGAGCTTTAGCAGGGTCTGGCGGTCTGCGGCGGACAGGCCGGAATCCGGCTGCTGCGCGGGCGCTTTCCAGTGGCCGGTGAAGGCGATGGCGAGGTAGCTGACCGAGTTTTTGTAATTGGCCGTGATGTTGCCGGAGGTGTCGTACTTGAGCAGGTGGGCCTGGTCGCCGGCGGGCAGCATGTCGAGCAGGACGGCGATGGGGTTGAGGCCGCAGATGGTGTCGTGCGTGCGGTCGCAGTAGCTGCGCAAGGCGGCGGAATCTTTCGCGGCGATGGTTTGGTAGGCGCCCATGTCCAGCTGTTCGAGGTTTTTGGCGATGTCGCTGGAGAAGGGCTTGTAGCCGTAGTTCGGCCCGAAGTGGGTGAAGTCCGAGCTGACGACCACCAGCGTCCGGTCGTCGACGTTGGCGAGCAGGGCGTCGGCGATCCGCCGGGTGGCGGCTTCGTCGAGCTGGCCGACGACGATAGGCACGAGGCGGAAGTCCTTGAGCGCGGCTTGCAGCAGCGGCAGTTCCATCTGCACGCTGTGCTCGCCTTCATGCACACCGGGAACGATCTGGAAAGCGTCGCAGTTCAGCAGCCGGTCGATGCATTCGCGATCGAGCGGGATTTCTCCGAGCGGGGTACGGAAGGCGGCGGCATCGGGCAGGCAGGCGGTGTTGGGCCGTGCCAGGCGATGGCTCGGCCCCATGACGATGACGCGGTCGAAGCGCTGGCCGGCCACCTGTTTGATGCCGTATCCGGCGACGGGACCG
Organism: Kiritimatiellota bacterium; assembly: GCA_014381785.1. Taxonomy (GTDB): domain Bacteria; phylum Verrucomicrobiota; class Kiritimatiellia; order Kiritimatiellales; family Tichowtungiaceae; genus Tichowtungia. Next base: position 12,461 of record JACNKZ010000087.1, on the reverse strand, counting down.
GAGAAGCGGTAGCCGGCGTGCGGCAGGATCAGGGCATGGACGTCGGGGAGCAGTTCTTCCTTCGCATGGTCGAGGTAGCTCTGAATGTTCTGGCTGAGCCGCGCGGGGTCGGCGGGATACCACGAACCGGCGAAGGCCGAATCGAGCACCTTTGCGGAGGGGGCGGGTTTCGCCCCCTGCTGTCCGCAGGAGACACTGGCCAGCAGCATGGTTACGGGAAGTAGCAGGGTCGAGCTGCGGTTTTGACGTTTCGTTTTCATTATGGTTTTCCTCCATTCAAACAATTATCCGGCCCAGCGGCCGGGCCGGCAGGTTTTTCGCGGATCCAGCGGCCGCACCCGGCCGGGGAACAGCCGCTCACGCACGGTGCGCCGCATTTTGATCCACCCGATCGCCCCGATGGCGATCAGATGTTTTACGAATGTTCGGCGATTCATTTCCATACTCCGTAGATCTCCTGACTGCAAAACGGGCAATGCCCGTCGGCGGTTACGTGCATCGCGTTGATTCGATATCCCGTGCGGCCGACCAGCAGCCGGCGGCAGTTCGGGCAATAGGTGTTGGCGGCGTCGCGAACGAGGATGTTGCCGACATACACATAGTCGAGGCCGGCGGCCACGGCCAGCTGCCGGGCCCGATCAAGCGTTTCCGGCGGCGTGGCGGGCAGATGCCGCATCTTGTATTGCGGGAAGAAGCGGGCAATATGCACAGGGGTTTCGCGCCCCATGTTCCCGACCACCCAGTTGCACCAGTCTCCGATATCCCTGTCGCTGTCGTTGAGCGTCGGAATCAGCAGGTAGGTGACTTCGACCTCGACGCCCATGGCCTTGGCGGAAACGAGTGCCTGCTGGACCGGCTTGAGCGTTGCGCCGCAGATCTCGCGGTAGAATTTTTCGGTGATCCCCTTGAGGTCGATGTTAGCGGCGTCGGTGTGTCTGCAGAGTTCGCGCCATGGCTTGTCGTTGAGGTAGCCTGCCGTCACCAGCACGTTGCGCAGGCCCGCGTCATGCGCGGCGATGCAGCAGTCGAGGGTGTATTCGTACCAGGCAACCGGGTCGGAATAGGTGTAGGCGACTGAGGGGCAATGATATTCCCGGGCGCTGCGCGCGATCTCCTGCGGCGGGAGGTGAGCGGCCTCCGCATCCTCCGGGTTGCACTGCGAAAGCTCCCAGTTCTGGCAGTTCTTGCAGTGCAGGTTGCAGCCTACCGTGGCAATAGAAAGCGCCGTTGAGCCCGGAAGAAAGTGGTTGAGCGGTTTCTTTTCGATCGGATCGACGTGGATCGCGGAGGGGTAGCCGTAGGTCACGGCGCAGAGCTTCCCGTCGCGGTTTACGCGAATCCGGCATTCGCCGCTCTGGCCGGGTGCGATGCGGCACTGTTTGGGGCAGAGCGTACACTGCATGACGGCATCTCTGACGGCCGGTTTCATGGAGTCCCAACCTCCTCGTGTATCCTTTCTGTCTGGTTGCCTGGATTCCCGCTATGGGGAATGAGCGTCGAGATGACCGCTCCCTTCATGCCCGTAGCATAGCGGGCGCTGCGTAAACTTGCAACATCGCGCCTGCAAATCCAGGGGCCGGCGGCCTTAGTTGCCCGGTCGCTTACATGTACTTGATTGTGGTTTTTCGCGCGGTTTCTGCAGTGCGTTCAGTTCATATCCGGTTTGCCGTTCGTTACGAGTCGCTTTCCGGTTGCCGGGTTTTATCCGGCAGGAGTGAAATCAGCTTATCCGATCCCGCGCCGCAGGAGAAGACCGAGCGCATGGCATCTTCGACCGATACAGCGACCGGATGAACATACTGTTGCTGGAGGTGGTAGATGAAGCCGGAGGTGGGGTTGGGGCCCGTCGGGATGAATACCGTGACCATTCCGTTGTCGTGGCGATCGGTAATGAAGGCGGTCATCAGGGTGTCGTTTCCGTAGACCTGGACTAACGCCACGGACGAGAAGGGCGTCGGTTTTCTCCCGAGCAGGTGATTGACCGTTTCCTTGATCATTTTGTAGCCAGGCGCCTTACTCAGAAAGCTGTTTTCAAACGCGCTGTAGAGCATCAGCCCCATCCGCGTGCGGACAAATAGGCCCAACAGAAAGCAACCAAGAACAATGACGGAGAGAACGATCAGCGTCGCAATCATTTGATTGTACTCCGCGAGGGCTGGAAGCGTATTGACAACCAGCGCGGTCAACGGGTGAATGGCATTGCCAACCACACCGAACAGCCACTTGAAGGCTAAAATCAGAATAATGGCGGGCAGGATAACGATAATGCCGCCCAGGAGGGTTGTCCTGAAAAAGGTTTTTGTTCGTATCAGCATAGAACCTCCTTTTACGGCTGTATGATGCGTGATTCGCAATTTGTGATCCAGAAGAATTGGGTGCTTGTTTCCTGTGTTTTACCGCTTTTTTTCGACCGCATCGGATGAGTCTGACCCATCTCGCCCGGCGTGTAAAAGAAGGGATGATGATTCAACCCGACCTATTGGAAGTGCTTTGGCTGAGCTCGGCCGCAGGCCGCAAAACCGCCCGGTGGACAAGACTCGGAACAGATGGTATTTATCCTATGAGACGTTTACCGGACAGCAGTGGGAGGGGGTGTAAATATGCCCGCACACAACGCTCTAGATGACTATCTGCAACAGTATTGGGAGCAGGCCGCAGTGCCGCCCAGATTAAGCCGCTGGGGCAATGCCCGCAACCTCGTCATGCACATCGGGCGCATCTCGCTGCCTCATCCTCTCGTCTCACCCAATCACAAATATTTTGCCGGTACGCAGTTTTACTGGGATACGTATTTTACGATTATCGGGCTCATAGAATCCGGTAAATACGATACCGCCAAAGCAATGGTCGATAATCTGATTTTTTTGTTCCGCAAATTTGGTTTCATGCCGGCACGCAACTCCCTGACAAGCGCCGGGCGCACGCAGCCGCCTTTTTTTACGCGAATGATATGGGAAGTCTTTGAGACCGGGATTGCTGGCGACGCATGGCTTAATCGTGCTATGCGGATTGCTGTGCGGGAGTATGAAACCGTGTGGCGGCACAAAAGACGTCTGGATAAGGGAAGCGGTTTAAGCCGCTATTGTCCGCGGCTGTTCAAAAAGCTGCTCACGGTCTATGAGTCTGGATGGGACGTATCGACTCGTTTTGCTTTTGGCCGGATAACGCTGTTGCCCGTAGACCTTAACTGTTTGCTCATGCAATACGAAAAAGATATCGCGGCCTGGCTGCATTACTGCAATCGACCCGATGAAGCAGCCGTTTGGGCGCAACGCATGAGGGATCGCCAAGGAGCCATCTCTGATTATTTTTGGGATGGTTCAACGGGGTTTTTTTACGATTTTGATACCGCGACCCGCCTGCGCGATGATCTGAAAACTCTGGCTGGATTTTTTCCGCTGTGGTGCGGGGCTGCAACTCAATCGCAGGCTGAAGCCGTCATGAAACAGCTGCATGTCTTTCGTCAGGTGCACGGGCTCACCGCCTCGGAGAAACTGCCCTGGATGCATCGCCAGTGGGATTATCCGAACGCCTGGCCGCCCCTGCAGCTGATCGTCATTGAAGGGCTCAGGAATTACGGGTATCGGGAGTTGGCAGATGAAATTACCGGCGAATGGTTGCAAACCGTCCGAGCGGTGTATGAAAAAACCGGCAAAGTTTGGGAGAAGTACGATGCGGTGCGCGGCCAAAAGGGGAAGCGCGGTCGCTATCCAACACAAGACGGCTTCTCTTGGACGAACGGGGTGTATCTTCGACTGGCTACCGCACAGGGCAGGAAGCGCTAACTTACCAAAGGCGCGACGATTCAGGCGCATCTGCATCGTTGCGAAAGGCTTACGGCAGGGCACTGCAGTAGTAGCTTTCGACGCCTCGCATTTGCACCAAACTTATCGCTTTGAGCGCGGTTCAGTTTGCCGCGTTTCGTTGCTTTTAATTTTATAGGTCAGTCCGTGTACCCACCAGTTCAGCTTCTTGAACGTCAACAGAAACGTGATCAGGTTGGGAAGGAACAGGATCAACCCAACGGCCGCAATGGTTCCGGATGTTGTAATGCGGGAGGTGTGCAGGAGGAAGTGAACCAGCGGAGCGCCGGGGTCGTTTGCCAGTTCTTTGGCGAAGAGCGCATTCACAAACCGGGTCGGGCCGAACCAGGCCGCGGCGAAACAGAGGGTACCCAGAATGATTCCTGCAATGCTTTCCAGAGCGATCAAGGCAATCAGTCGCCGGTTTTTTGCCGATTCCGGAATATCTGCGAAATGCAGCTTTAACTGCGCCCCGAAGATGTTGGATATCATGCTCCAGCGTTGCCGGGTTCCGTCGCGGAAGCCGTATTTTTTTTCTTTGATGACCTGCGCCAGCCCCGTGAATACCTTGTAGTTGAATCCATTCCCCCAATAGAGCGCGAAGAAATTCAACGCGGCTTCAATTCGGAAGTACTGCTTGTAATAGTCAGGAATTCGCTGCCACAGTTGTTTGGTTAGGGCGCGCTCGCCGCCCAGCAACGGGACAAACGCAGTGACTTGATGGGCGAAATACCATTTCCGGTTGCGCATGCCGATGAACATATCCACCCGGTCTTCGGCAACCGGCCGGACAATCTCTTCGATGATTTCACAAGTCAGCCCGGTGACATCCGCATCACAGAAGAAGATGATTTCGCTCTCCGCAAGGGAAACCCCGCGATCCATTGCCTTGCCCTTGCCTTGGTTTTTGGTGTTCCGGACGTAACGGACGTTGAAGGATTCAACGATCTCGCGGGTGTTGTCAGTCGAGCCGTCGTCCACCACGATGACTTCATGAAAGCCGGGAAAGGTTTCGAGTACGGTGAGCACCGCCCCGATCCGCCCGCCTTCGTTGTAGGCGGGAACAATGGCGGTTATTCTTTTACCATTTCTTTTCTGATCCATAGGGTAACTCCTTTGAATCCAATGATGACGAGAGCCAGATACAATGCGGCAGATTCGAACCCGTCCAGAAACGGCATCAGGTTGATGAGGCTACTGCCCGCCAGCCAACCGACCGCTAGGATGACCGGCAGCCACAGCAGGGTTCCGATTATTTCGTAAAAAACAAAGGTCGCAAACCCGACCTTCCGCATAGAGAGATAAACGATGGTTAGGATTCTCGTTCCGTACAGGAATTTAGTGAAAAGGAGGGCCAGGAACGGCCGGCGGCCGGTGATGCCTCCCAGTGCGTCGAGCAACCGCGTGCTTTGCTCCCTGTATTTTTCATATTTGTGAAATAATTTGAGAATGCGCTGTCCGAACAAAAACCAGACCATATCGGACAACACCGTTCCGGCAAGCGAAAGCCAGAAGACGTCTGTTACGGGCCAGAGCCCCTCCGCCGCCAGAAAAGCGGCGGTGAAAATCACAGTTTCCCCAAAGAAAAATGACCCTGTAAAAATAGCGGGAGCCCGAAACGAGCTGAGCAGGCTAATCGTGGCCGCATCGAGATTCATTCCAAATTCCTTCTGTTACAGTACCCGAACTTAGGCTTAAAAAACTTTGTGGGCAATAAGAGTATTGCGCAGATCTGATCGCAAAATTTCTTACGTCACTCTTTCCGCAGAGTTACAAAGAGGTAATGATGCAGATGGTTGACAATGCTTCGGCGCAGGGGTTAGCTCTTGGGCTGCATTAGGCAAGGGAGATACAATGCGGATTTTAATCATTGAGGATGACCCGAAAATTTCAGCCTTCATTGAAAAAGGCTTTCGTCAGACCGGTTATGCGGTCGATGTTGCCGTGGACGGAGAAGAGGGGCTGCTGCTGGCGCGGCAGGGCGTGTATGATGCGGTTGTCGCCGATCTGATGCTTCCGAAGCTCGACGGTCTGGAAATGATCGAGCGGTTACGGACGCAGAAAATCAATACACCCGTACTGATTCTTAGCGCAAAACGAACGGTCGATGACCGGATTCGCGGGCTGCAGGCCGGCGGTGACGATTATATGGTGAAGCCCTTTTCGTTTTCGGAGTTGCTAGTTCGGATTCAGACCCTGCTTCGCCGGACCAGTCATGCCCGGGAGGAGTCGATGTTTCTGGAGGCGGAAGGCCTTCGTCTGGATCGGGCCCGGCGCACCGTCGAGCGGGACGGGGACGTAATTGAGCTACAGCCCAAAGAATTTTCGCTGCTTGAATTTTTAATGCGGAACGCGGGGCGGGTGGTGACGAAAACATCCATTTTAGAAAATGTTTATGACTATCACTTTGATCCGCAAACCAATGTGGTGGACGTGCTGGTCTGTCGTTTGCGTCGCCAGGTCGATCAGCCGTTCGATGAAAAGCTGATTCATACCGTTCGGGGAGCCGGTTATGTTTTCAAGAAAAAATAAAACGCCGCGTCTGTCGTTCGGTTTGCGCCTGTCCCTGATTTATACGAGCGTGCTTTGTTTCGCGCTCGCAGTGGTTCTATCCGTGACGTATCAGATGGTCCGTCACATTGCGATCGGCCGCGATCATGATCTGATTCAGGCGCAGGCCGGGCAGTATAAGGCTCTCTTTGAACAAGGGGGCATCAACGCGATCTCGCGTTATTTTAATCAGCAGCTTGGCTCCACTTCCGAGCAAATGTTTGTGCGGGTGATCGACAGAAACAACCAGATTCATTTTATCACCGTGTCACATCCGCTCTGGAAAATATTCGATCAGAAAAACACAAACCTGTTGAGCCGGGTTTCGTTTGATAAAGCGCATTGGGATGAATTGTTCAGAGAAGGAGTGACCGGAAGTTGGATTGTGGGAACCACTTCACTGCAACCGGGGCTTTATTTGCAAGTGGGCCGCAGCACATCCGAAAGCCGTTTGGTGTTGAGCCACTTTCGGGATACCGCACTGCGGATTATTCTTCCGGCGATTGTTCTGAGCCTCCTGGTCGGCTGGCTGATGACCCGCAGCGCGGTGCTTCCGTTGCGGTCACTGGTTGAAACCTTGCGCCGGATTCTTTCCACAGGGGATTTGCAGCAACGGGTTCCTTCTCATACCCAGCGCGGGGAGCTTGGGGAACTCACGATGCTGTTCAACCGCATGCTGGATCAAAATGAAAAACTGATTCAGGTTTCGCGGGAAACGCTCGACAACGTCGCACATGATTTACGAACCCCTATGACCCACCTGCGCAATGCGACGGAGCGCGCGTTGCTGGATTCTGATGCGGATCGGGAGGTTTTGCAGGAGGCCCTGGCGGACTGCGCGGAAGAGTCTGAAAAAATCACTCAGATGCTGGATTTGCTGATGGATATGGCGGAAGCGGACACGGGGCAGATGGCGTTGAAAAAAGAGCCCGTCTTGTTGAGCGAATTGGCGGGAGAAGTGATTGAATTCTATGGCTTTGTCGCTGAGGAAAATGAGGTTGAGTTGAAAAATTCAGTCCCGCCGGATCTGTCGGTTCAGGCGGACCGCCTGCGCCTGCGACAATGTTTAATCAATCTGATTGATAATGCGCTGAAATACAGCCCGAAACACACGGTTATCACGCTGGCGGGTTCTGCCAGCATGGATACGGTTGAGCTCAGCATCACAGATCAGGGCATCGGCATGACCTCTGATGAACTGCCGAGGATATGGGACCGGCTTTACCGGGGAGAACAGAGCCGCTCCACCTCCGGGCTGGGCCTCGGACTTAGCTTTGTGAAGACCATTGTCGCCGCGCACGGCGGGAGGGTTGATGTGCAGACCCGATTGAATGAGGGCTCCACCTTTACACTTCATCTGCCGCAGCAGCAGGCATTATGAAACACAAGTCCCCGTTCTGCAGTGCGGCGCGCACGGTTGAGCCGTCAGGAATGGTTCCATCAATCAGACTGCGGGCGAGCTGTGTTTCAAAATGGTGCTGAATAAAGCGTTTGAGCGGGCGCGCGCCGTAGACGGGATCGAACCCCTCCTGAACAATGTGGTGTTTCACATCATCGCTGACTTCGAGAGCAATGTCGCGTCCTGCGAGCCGACTGCGCAGATCGTTGAGCAGTAATTCAACGATGCTGCCGATTTCATCTTCCGTGAGCGGCTTGAACAGCACGGTGTCGTCGAGCCGGTTCAGAAATTCCGGCCGGAAGCTGCTCTTGAGCAGAGCCATCACCTGGTCGCGCGTTTTGTCGGCGATGTGTCCTTCGCGGTCAATTCCGTCGAGCAGCAGAGTGGAGCCGAGGTTGCTGGTCATGATGACAATGGTATTTTTGAAGCTGACCGTGCGACCCTGCGAGTCGGTCAGCCGTCCATCGTCAAAAATCTGTAACAGGATGTTAAAAACGTCCGGATGGGCTTTTTCAATTTCGTCGAGCAGAACCACGGAGTAGGGCTTGCGCCTCACCGCTTCGGTAAGCTGTCCGCCTTCTTCGTAGCCGACGTAGCCGGGCGGTGCGCCGACGAGTCTCGAGACGGCATATTTCTCCATGTATTCGCTCATGTCGATACGCACCATGTGCTCCTCACTGTCGAACAGGTCAAAAGCCAGTGTGCGGGCCAGCTCGGTTTTGCCGACACCGGTCGGCCCGAGGAACAAAAAGGCACCAATCGGGCGGTTGGGGTTGTTGATTCCCGCGCGGGCGCGCAGTACTGCGTCGGCAACAGTTTGTACCGCTTCGTCCTGTCCGATGACTCGCTCGTGCAGATGATCCGCCAGCGTAAGCAGTTTTTCCCGTTCGCCTTCCAGCAGTTTGGTCAGCGGGATGCCGCTCCAACGCGAGATCACTTCTGCAATTTCCTCCTCGGTAACCTCTTCGCGCAGCAGAGTCGGCACACCGTCCTGCGTATGCAGTTTTTCCTCCTGCTCTCTCAGTTGCGCTTCGAGTTGCGGAATCGTTCCGTGCCGCAGTTTAGCGACGCGTTCCAAATCGTAGGCGCGCTCTGCGTCCTCACTCTCTCGCCGGGCCAGATCCAGTGCCTCACGCAGATCTCGAACTTGCTGAATGCCGCCTTTTTCATTCTCCCACTGGGCGCGCAGCGTATCTGATTCGGCCTTGAGATCCGCCAGCTCTTTCTGTAGCGCATCAAGCCGTTCCCGGCTGGCTTTGTCTTTTTCCTTTCTCAGAGCGGTTTCCTCGATTTCCATCCGCATCACCTTGCGGGTGATTTCATCCAGCTCGGCCGGCAGTGAGTCCATTTCGGTACGGATCGATGCACAAGCCTCGTCCATCAGGTCAATCGCTTTGTCCGGCAGGAAACGGTCCGAGATATAGCGGTCAGAAAGCACGGCGGAAGCTACCAGCGCTGTATCTTTGATATGGACGCCATGATGCACCTCAAACCGTTCGCGCAGACCGCGCAAAATTGAAATGGTGTCTTCGACACTCGGCATATCGACCAGCACCGGCTGGAAACGCCGCTCAAGCGCGGCATCTTTTTCAATATATTTGCGGTGCTCATTGAGCGTCGTGGCGCCGATGCAGTGCAACTCGCCGCGCGCCAGCATCGGCTTGAGCATATTGCCCGCATCGGTCGACCCTTCGGTACGGCCCGCGCCGACAATGCTGTGAACTTCATCAATAAACAGGATGATTCGTCCTTCGGCGGACTTGATTTCATTCAGAACCGCTTTCAGTCGCTCTTCAAACTCACCGCGGTATTTTGCCCCGGCCATCAGTGACGTCATATCGAGCGCGAAAATTGTTTTGTCTTTCAAACCTTCCGGAACATCGCCGCGTACAATGCGGTGAGCCAGCCCTTCAACAATGGCGGTTTTGCCGACCCCCGGTTCGCCGATCAGCACCGGATTGTTTTTGGTTTTGCGCGACAGAATGCGAATGACCGACCGGATTTCGCTGTCGCGGCCGATCACCGGATCGAGTCTGCCGGAGCGGGCGAGTTCCACCAGATCCTGACCATACTTTTTCAATGCGTCATAGGAGCCTTCCGGGTTATCGCTGGTAACGCGCTGATTGCCGCGGATGGTTTTGAGCGCATCGAGAATGCCGTTGCGGGTGATGCCCAGCTCATCCAGAATTTTTCCGCCGGCCGTTTTGGTTTTTTCTTCGGCAAAGGCGAGTAGCAGATGCTCGACCGAGAGAAACTGGTCGCCCAGTTTTTTCATTTCTATTAGGGCGGAATTGATCAGCCCGTCGAGCCGGGGACTCACATAAATTTTACCCATTTCGGAACCGGGACCGGATACCGACGGGATTTTTTGCAGTTCCTGTTCCAGTCGCGCCATGGTCGTTGCGCTCGATGCCTTCATTTGTTCGAAGAGTTGCGGGGCGAGTCCGCCATCCTGCCGGAGCAGGGCTAGCAATAGATGCTCGCCGTCCACCTGTTGGTGACCGGCCTCCGCACTCAAGGCCTGAGCAGCCTGAAAGGCTTCGCGGACTTTCTGTGTCATTTGGTTATAATCAATCATGGTTCATTTCTCCCGATATCACACTAGCAACGCGAATGCCAAAAACTGTTGATCGTTTGTTACAAAGGGGTTATGAAAATACAGCGTCCAAGGGTTGGAAAGATTCGGCTCAGTGGCGGGTCATTTTGTCCCATATTTCCATGGCGTTGTTTTGGGTCAGGAAAGATCCAACTTCGCGCAACAGGACGGGGAAGGGCCGCAGGTACAGAGGCACCTACAGCCCGACTTGGGCCGGATTTAGAACCCGGACAGTTTCTTTTTTATTTCATTAAAGAAACCGGTTCCGCTTTTTCCGGTCTGCGTCTTTTTCTCTATCTGGCTGATTTGATCGTAGATCGGCTCGAACATTTTCTTTTCGCCGTATCCCAGTTCCTGAGCCAGTTTGATTTGATTGCGCGTTTCTGTGAGCATATCAGCCAGTGAGCTGTTTTGATCCGCGGTGCGCTGGTCAATTCCAGCCAGCTTTTCAGCAGCAAGCAGTAAGGATTGCGCCCGCAGAACAGGCAGAGGAATAACCTCCTCTGTAACCACCAGCGTGTTCAGCGCGATCTGCAGTTGGGTCTTGGCTTCCTCGGTTTTACCTTCGTCGATCAAGGGAGCAATGGCCTTGATCGCATCCGGGTAGGATGCCAATGGAATCTGCGTGGTCCGGATGCGTATTTCGCTGGCCATTACAGACAGCAACGCGCGCGCCGCCTGAACCGCCCCCTCGTCAAGGAACTCCTTCGCAGTTTTGACCTGCTGTTTAACCGTGTCGGGACTGGCATACAGGTCATGGGTCATGACTGAAACACTGACCGGTGCCAGAGCCAGTTCAGGGTCGCGGGCAATAATCAGGTCCAGCTTGCCCATAACGTCTTCCAGTGAGGCCAGGGCCTCTTCGGCTTTTTTGTCTTCGAGAGCTTTCAGAGCCGTTCTGGTTTCGGCGACTGCCCCCATCGCTTCAGTCAGAATTTCTTTCCGCTTCTCGGCAACCTGGTCTTCGGCCTTGGCTTCGACTTCGGTCTGGACGGACTGTGTTTGCGCAGATTGATCTTCCGCCTCAGGTGCGACAGTCTGCGTGTGTTCACTTTCACCGGGTTGTTTGGCAGGGTCTTCCTGCGCAGAAATCTGCACAGAGGGGAGCGCCAGCAAACAAAGGACAATCATCCATGCAGTTAATAGCTTTTTCATCACGATACCTCCTTTATGATATCTATTTGATACGGTCGCCATTTTTCGGCATCTCAACTGTTTGTTTTCGTGAATGGGCTGTTTTATCCTGTCATATGCACTATTGAACTGCAGGCGGGGCGGATTCGCCCCGCCGCGTCCATGATTAATCGGTGCTGATGGGAATACGCTTGCTCTCGGCCTTGGCCTGGTCGGTTTTCGGCAGCGTGAGCGTGAGCACGCCCCGTTTGAATTTGGCAGTCAACTTGTCGCGGTCAATGGCCGTTCGCAGCGGGAAGCTGCGGTGAAAGCTGCCATGGCTCATTTCGGAGATATGGACATTCCGCTTCTTCTCCTCGTGCTGTTCATGGCGTTCACCGCGAATGGTCAGCATGTCTTCTTCGAGCAGCACCTGAATGTCTTTCTCGTCCATTCCGGGCAACTCGGCTTTCACGCGGATTTCATCGTCCGTTTCGGACAATTCAAACCCGTAATCGCTGGTTGCGTGCCGCCGGTTCAATGGCCAGATTTCGAGAGCCGAGTTAAACAAGTCGTCGATCTCCCGGTGCAACAGCTCGAAGGGGTTTTTGCTCCACTCAAACCCGGTTTCAGGTGCCTGTTTTTTCCAAGGAATCAAACTGTTTTTCATTTTTGATACCCTCCCGTCTGTTTACCCTCCTGTGGTGATTTCGATTTTACGCGGTTTGGCCTGCTCCGCCTTCGGCAGTTCGATGTCGAGAACGCCATTGTGCAGGCGGGCCTTGATCTGGTCGCGGTCAATCAGGTTGGGAATGGAGAACCTGCGTCGGAACACGCCGGTTTCATACTCACCGACTAGCAGAGCCATTCCTTCGGGCTGTCCCGCGGTCTGGGTTCCGCTAATTTCCAGTTCGCTGTTCTCGAGCCGGATATCGACCTGATCCTCTGAGACACCGGGCATGTCGCAGCGAACGAGGATGGTATTTTCCTTTTCATAGAT